>CAITZA010000034.1 GCA_903896745.1 uncultured Desulfomonile sp.
GGAACGCCTCAGGGAATAGCTGGAGGTTCATCCGGGCGGTCAAATCCTCAGGAAGGCTCAGCCGAAGGATACATGTATCCCTATGGCGCACATCCCAATATGAGTAGTCAGGACGCTGTTCCGGTTCCAATATATATGCAACCCCAGAATCTGGTCTCGTTTCTTACCGAGCCTGTTAGAAGACAGTTTGCGTCACATGCGGTTTCTGTCACCGAGAATGAGCCAGATGAAGTAGTGGCGGCCCCCAAGATGTTTGTGGCCAGTGGGGACGCAAATGTGGTATTTACTCTCAATCCCAAGTACACAGCCACGAGTCTGGACAATATCAAGCCTACGTCACTATCCATTACCGCAACCGTCACTTCCCGCGGCCCCGTAAATATAACGGGCATGCAGCTACATATCAAAGACACCCGGACAGTCTGGGTTCTCTACATGCCCGACTGGACCACCTCTATGGGGCTTTATTACAAATATGATCTGACTTCGGTGGAAATAGAGGAACTATGGCGTGTCCTGACCGAGTCACCGGAGAGATCGATATATGAAGTCAGATTCAACCAGTTGACAGGCATGAACCTGCGAGACCTCGAAATAGCTGTTACTATTAAGCAGGACATTCCGAAGCCGGTAAGATAGAGAGCCATCAGGTAGTCCTCGAGGCTATGCATCTGATATGTCCGCGCTTAGCCTTAAGTTTATCGCGGATGTATAACGTTTCTCTAAAGCTTTGTTGGAATCAAACCAAAATTGAGGATGGCATAGCCTGGCGATATTCCTTCAGCACGAGAGGTCTGAGATCAGAAGAAATGGGCCCCCTGCCATGTGTTGTCATCCCCGACTTGATCGAAGATCCATTTATGATGGATTCCCGCCTTGGGGGGAATGACAAACCAAAACATGACCACAATTCGCGTTCGTTTTTGGGAACAGCTACAGTATGGGACCTGTCTTCAAAATGGACGACCGGTTGGCAAAAGTCATGGAAAACCCACCTGACACAGCGGTCTAGAGGTTGGAAAGAATGGCGGAATCATCCTGAGGAATGTCGTCGCGTGATGAGTATGGTCTAAACGTTGAATATTGCGAATCGAAAAAGGCCGTCATCATCCCGATGGGGCCGTTTCTCTGCTTTCCCACTATTATTTCAGCCTCCCCCTTCTTGGGGTTGTCGTCGCTCTTGTTATAGACTTCATCACGGTAAATAAAAAGAATAACATCGGCGTCCTGTTCAATGGCGCCGGATTCACGCAGGTCAGCAAGCTGTGGCCGTTTATTGGGACGCTCTTCCACTTTTCTGTTGAGCTGGGAAAGAGCGATTACCGGCACGTTCAATTCCTTGGCAAGCGCTTTTAAAGACCTGGATATTTCGGATATTTCCTTTTCCCTTGAATCCGACTTTGCCGGCGCTTTCATTAGTTGCAGGTAATCTATAATAATGAGACCGAGATTGCGTTCCCTCTTGAGGCGTCTGGCTTTTGCACGGATTTCAAGAGTATTTATTGCCGGCGTATCATCAACGTATAGGGGGGCGTCGGAAATGCTACCGACAGCGAGGGTTAACCGCGCCCAGTCCTCTGGTGTCAAATAGCCGGTCCGCAGACTCTTTAGATTTACACGTGCCCGAGAACAAAGAATCCTCAAGGCTATCTGTTCCTTGCTCATTTCCAGCGAGAAGATCGCAGTGGTGGCGCCTGTGTCCATGGCCGCATTCATGCCCACGTTAAGAGCGAACGAGGTCTTTCCCATTGACGGTCTTCCCGCGATGATAATAAGGTCGGAGTTCTGGAATCCCGCTGTCAGCGCATCGAGGTCCCTGAATCCTGAACCGACACCGGTAATATTTTCCTTGCGCTCATAAAGACTTTCTATCGTCGAAAAACTGGTCTTCATAAGCTCCTGAATGTGATAGAAACCGGTTCGGATCCTGGACTCTCCAACCCTGAAAAGCATCTGTTCGGCTTCGTCAAGGAACTCATCTATGTTTCCATGATCGTCGTAACACCTTGATGAAATTTCCGTGGTCGTGGATATGAGTTGTCTCAGGATGGATTTTTCTTTTACGATGGTAGAGTAGTGCAGAATATTTGCGGCGCTGGGAGTGGCGTCCAGAAGTTCGGTGAGGAAAGCGACGCCCCCAACGTTTTCTAATTGACTGGATTCTTTAAGAATAGAGGTAAGGGTTAGCCAATCGACCGGTTCATTTCTTTTGAACAGTTCGAGCATGGCGTTAAAAATGGTCCTGTGCGCCTCACGGTAAAAGTCTTCAACTGACAGCGCTGCCACAACCTTGGGCAGCGCGTCATTATCCAGCAGTAATCCTCCCAGAATGGCCCGTTCGCCTTCCAGGAACTGCGGGGGTGTCCTCAGCTGGCTGTTTGAATCAGCCGACATCCTCTGAGGCCGCCTCCGGATTAACCACAACCTTTATGGTCGCTGAAACCTCAGGGTGAAGCTTGACGGTAGCGGTAAATTCTCCAAGCCTCTTGATGGGTTCGGACAACGCTATCTTCCGGCGATCAATCTCATAACCCCTGGCTACAAGCGCCTCCGAAACATCCGTATTGGTAACGGAACCAAAGAGGCGGGCATCCTGATCCTGGGATTTTCTGATAAAGGTGAGAACTATGCTGGAGAGCTCTTGCGCGCTCGATTCAGCCGAAGCCCTCATTTTGGCCAGCTTGCGCTGTTTGGACTCGATAAGCGTCCGATAATAGTTAAGGTTTTTCTGGGTGGCCGCGCATGCCAGTTTTCGTGGCAGCAAAAAGTTGCGAGCATAGCCGTCCTTGACTTTCACGGTTTGTCCAACGGCGCCCAGATCATCGAGATTCTCTAATAGTATAACATTCATTACATCACTCCACTATTCTCTACCTACCGCCGTGGAACTGTAAACGGCAAAAGGGCTATATTCCTGCCACGCTTGATAGCGGTTGTAAGCTGCCTCTGATGTTTGGCGCAGTTACCGGAAATCCGGCGTGGAACAATTTTACCGCGCTCGGTGATGAACAACCTGAGTAGGTTAGGTTCCTTATAATCCATGCGTAAGGATGAATCCGCGCAAAAACGGCAAACCTTGCTTCTCGGGAATGGCCTACGTCTCGGGGGTCTGCTCATGATGCTTATGCCTCCTTATCCGCTTCAGGCTCTTCAGACGATTGAACCGACTCTTCAGAAACCTCTTCAGCGGTCTCAACAGTTTCAGAAACTTCAGGCGCTGTTTCCCCAGCCGGGCCGCCGGCCTTGAATGCTTCCAGATTTACATCCTCATCCAGCTTGACCGTTAGATACTTCATGACATGTTCGGAAATCTTGAACTGTCTCTCAAGCTCGCTGATCAACGTAGGGCCGCTTACGAAATCAAAAAGCACATATCGACCCTTGTCACGCTTGCGCACCAAGTAAGCCAGCTTCTTGATGCCCCAGTCTTCGATCTTGATTAATTCACCTTCCTGGCTCTTGATCAAGTCACTGTAACGCTCGGTCAGAGCCTTCACCTCATCATCCGCCAAGTCAGGCTCGATGATGACCACCGCCTCATAACGTCTCATAAATTCTCCTCTCGGCTATCAAGCCCCTCAGGGCAAGGAGTTACCACAAACTTTTATAATAAGGGATTCAAGACCTATCGGCAAGCTAAAAATTTATCAATAATGGCGGGACAGTGAAAAATATAAACCTAGCGCTTGGATATTTCACGACAATCCATGCATTTCCATACATTCTCCCTTATGAAAAAAAACAGGATACCGACCCCGATAAAAATAGAACCGATATAGTAGATTGCAGGGAGAGCAAATTTGACGAGCCATGGGGCCTGGTAAAAATGGGTGGCCCAGCCGTAAAAGACCATCATCAGAATGCCCATGAGCGATAGCGATGCGCCATGAATCCACGACAATATGCGTCGCGTTCTCTTATTCATCACTCCCCCGCATACCGGGCATAGCTTGGCTGAACCCTTTGCCAGACGAGTCTGCAATTTGCTGAATTCATCATCATTTTTTGCCGGTCTTCTATAGCCGACGGTCTTGTTGTTTTCGTCAGGCGCCGCAAACGCGTACGCCGACTCGTTTTCGTAATTTTGAGATGCCATCGTAGACTTTCTATCGTTAATCTCACCAAAATTCGACGACGTAGCTCTCATTCTAATTTCTTTGTTATCCCTCATGATCAGGCAAATCCCTCGTGTTTAGACTTTCAGGAAAATCTGACACCTCAGGAGAGTTGTCATTTACGGCTAGATTCTAATAATCCATGCTGAGAAATGATTCAAGGCATTCCGCACAAGAACGGCAATAAAAAGAACCGGAGCGTCTTCTGGCACAAGAGGCGGGTTTGAACAGGACAGGAAGTGTGGAAGAGTCGGGGGACCTCAAGGTCCCCCGGATAATTCGCACGATTAAGCGCCGAGTAACTTCGCGTATGGATTTCCGAAAAGAAGGATGAGAGCTACGACGAGCGCGTAAATGGTCAATGATTCGATCATGGCCAGACCGATGATCATGGTGGTGAGGATTCGTCCGCCGGCTTCGGGGTTACGTGAGGTGCCTTCGCAGGCGCCACCGATGGCGGTTCCCATTCCTATACCACTTCCAATCGCTCCAAGTCCGATTGCCAAACCAGCGGCCAATACCGTGTACTGGATTACGCTTGCTGCCGCAGCGCCAAGATCAGCTGCGAATGCCATGCTGGCGGTCAGGCTGATAGCGATTGTCATCAATCCGGCTACTACTACTCTCTTCATTTATAAAACCTCCTGTGATTCTGATATCAGTGAGCTTCTTCCAACGAACCAACGATATACATCATGGTCAGCATGATGAACACCAACGTCTGTATGAAAGAAGTAAACACTTGCAGGAACATCATTGGTAACGGAACCAGGTAGGGCACCAGCATGGTGAGGATTATGATTGCGAGGTCTTCACCCATGATGTTGCCAAAAAGTCGAAAGCTGAGAGAAAGTATGCGACTAAAGTGTCCAATCAGTTCGATAGGCAGCATTAGCCATACAAGCCACGGAACCGGCCCGAGAAAATGTTTGTAATAATGGCTGCCATGGGCCTTGATTCCGACAACATGCGTGGTTGTGAACGCCACCAGGGCCAGGGCCAATGTGGTATTCAGGTTATTGGTGGATGACTGAAAATATGGAATTATTCCAATCAGGTTGCACGTCAGAATGAAAAGGGCGAGTGAGGCTATTAACGGAAAGTAATGTTTTCCATGTTCACCCATTGTTTGGGTTACAATGTCATCAAGGGTTGAAACTACAACTTCCCAGAAGTTCTGGGAGCCTCTCGGTATGGTTTCCAGTTTTCCCTTTACCCAAATTGAGGCAAACACTAACAACAACATTACCACCCACGTGTTAAGCACATTGTTAACGTCCGCATGCGACACACCATACTTATCGAAGAAATCATGCATTGAATGCAGCAACGGATTGGCTATAACGTCAGTGAGTACCGGCGGGTGAATATCTGCTGACATTTATTGAACCTCCTGAGGCCTTCTATTCGATATGTATATCAAAACCAGCATTACCATCAATCCTGCGGGCATCACCGACAATCCGGTTATCAACCCGATCGGATCAATGTTTACATACTTGATGAGCGAAAAGAGAATAACTCCAATTGCGATCAACCTAAAATAAAAACCGCCCATTAGCGACATCATCGCGCTGTTTCTGTCCGAGAAAGACGCCTGATTGACCTTGCGCGCAGACAGCCAGGAATTGATCAGTACCAAAAGCGCGCCAACGGAATATGCCAGGATAAAGGCGGGTGAGGCCAGGACAGAACTCGCGAGAAGCCCTGCCAGAAATACGCCGAGAGATAATCCGAACCATATTTTAGGGATTTTTTGAAAATCCATCGGATTTCTTGACCTGATCTTTCCTAAGCTGCTTGCGAACTTCAATCATGACATTGCGTCCGGCTGCAGCGACTCCGAGAAAGAAAAACACTATACTCAGGTACGGAAAGGTGTTCAGTTTGCCATCAAGCCAGTAACCAATGCCAGCCCCAATAAATATGGCGAATACTATCGACGCGCCAAGCTGAAGCCCATCACCTACCAGCTTCCATGTTTCATTTACGATTCTCACGAATCATACTTGGTTAACAGATATATTTGTCGCCTGTCAAGAATGATCTGGCCCTCTTCGATATTAGTTTTTCTGTCGTTGTTTTATGATCTCTGAAGGCATGCATGACCATTACCTTTTACAACAAATCCTCACAATCCGCCATTCTTTTCTCGAACCTGAAATAAAAAAACTTTACCTTTAACGCTGTGCGTTTACCAGAATGGGAATCAGTATGCGCCGCATTACGCTATCATCTGATTGGCGTTTCCTGGAATGGCGGTCGGATGATATTGATGCAACTCCCCCGGGGGTGTGTCGAATATGGTTTATTGCAGTTTGCATGAACTACTCACATTGACCGTAAAACCTGATGGTGTTAATTTGATGTTACTTGCGCCCAATCAATTTATGTGGGGAAACGATGTCTTGGGAGCATATTTTTCAGCATTTGGGCTTCCGACGTCCGGGCGGGTGGGGCTAATTGCTCAGGAAAAGGTAGTGAATTCACATGAATCTTGCTGAAAAGCACAACCTTGGCGTTACCGGCAAAATAGTGGAGGCGTTTTTGGTTTCCCGTTTGCCGGCGATATTGATTCTAGCGTCGCTTCTGGCCGGGATAGCCGCGCTTGGCTTGACACCCCGCGAGGAAGAGCCTCAGATCGTTGTGCCGGTTATTGACATTATGGTCAATTTTCCGGGGGCTTCAGCGAGGGAAGTTGAGAACCTTGTCACGATCAATCTGGAGCGGAAGATCTGGGAAATTGATGGAGTGGAGTATGTTTATTCTTCTTCCCGACCGGGCGCTGCTGTGGTTACTGCCCGTTTTTATGTCGGGCAGGATCGTGAAGACAGTATTCTCAAAACTCATAACAAGATCATGTCGTATACTCCGGATGTTCCACCGGGAGTCACCGGCTGGGTCATAAAACCCATAGAAATAGACGACGTTCCAATAGTAACTTTTTCTCTTTACAGCCCAATATATTCGGATTTTGAACTCAGACGGGTCGCTGACGAAATATTGCACCGCATACAGAGTATTCCCGACGCCGGCAGGGCCTATGTTGTCGGAGGGCGACTTCGTCAGGTTCGTGTTCTTCCTCAGCCCGAAAAAATGGCGGCCAGAAACGTTTCTATCCTGGATATGGTCAGATCGCTAAAGGGTTCCAACGTCAATATCCGCGCCGGGGAAATGGATATTCTCAATCGGGAAGTTGTTGTAGACGCCGGGCCTTTCCTGAAGTCGGCGATGGAGCTCAAAGAGCTGATCGTAGGGGTATATGAGGGTAAACCCGTATATTTCAGGGATGTAGCCGAAATTATCGATGGTCCGGCTGAAGTCAGTTCATACACGCGTCTTACATTCGGCCCTGGCGCGCCGGTGGATCATGAAACCAGGGGAAAAGATGAGGCTCAACCCGGTAAATCCTATCAACAGGTCACTATCGCCGTCGCTAAAAGGAAAGGAACAAATGCTGTACAGGTTTCAGAAAACCTGATCAAACGTGTCAATGAACTCAGAACCGACGTAATTCCATCGGATGTTCACACGCTTGTAACACGGAATTATGGCAGGACTGCCGACGAAAAGGTGGATGAGCTGGTGAAACATCTTGGCATAGCTGTAATAAGCGTCATCGCTTTGTTGACTATCGTACTTGGAACCCGTGAGGCGATGATAGTCGCCCTGGCGGTCCCAATGACGCTGGCGGTTACGTTAATGGCCAATCTGCTGTTTGGTTACACCATCAACAGAGTCACCCTTTTCGCTCTGATTCTGTCACTCGGTCTGCTGGTCGATGACCCGATAGTAGATGTAGAAAATATTCACAGGCATTTTCAGTTGAAGATTCATCCGCCACTGGATGCAACCCTGCTTGCCGTTGATGAAGTCCGACCACCGACCATACTGGCGACGTTCGCTGTAATTGCGTCATTTATACCGCTATTCTTCATTACTGGCATGATGGGGCCTTATATGAAGCCGATGGCCCTGAATGTGCCCATCGCAATGATCATGTCCCTGATAATTGCCTTCACGGTTACTCCGTGGGCCACGTATCACGCATTGAAAAAAGAATATTACAGGCCATCCGAATCATACGATTTGTTCAAGAGCCCAATTTACAGAATTTATTCAGGTCTTATAGGTCCCTTCCTGGACAGTCCGAAAAAGAGCCGGTTATTTCTGGGCGGGACCATTCTGGCGTTTGGTTTGTCGATCCTTTTTCTGGTAATTGGCGCTGTTCCGGTCAAGATGCTGCCTTTCGACAATAAAAATGAATTTCTCATTCAGGTGGACATGCCTGAGGGAACCACCCTCGAAACTACCGACAAGGTGGTAAAAGACCTTGAGGGTTATCTTTCAAGGGTTAACGAAGTGCGTGATGTCGAATCTTTTGTGGGGTTATCCTCACCCATAGATTTCAACGGAATGGTGCGTCAGTACTACCTGAGGCAGGGAAGTTCCCTGGCCGACATACGGGTTAATTTGCTGGAAAAACATGAGCGTGAATTCCAGAGCCACGCCCTGGTGTTAAGGATTCGCCCGGACATTGATGAAATAGCCAGGAAATCCTCTGCGGTTATAAAATTGATAGAGGTTCCGCCGGGCCCCCCGGTCTTTTCTACTATCGTAGCTGAAGTTTATGGGCCCTTCGCAGCATCCTATGAATCCCTCGTGGCACAGGCGCAAAAAATCAGAAAGATTATGGAATCGACTCCGAATATAGTGGATGTTGACGATTCTATCACTTCTCCCCAGAAACAGTTCAATTTCAGAGTGGATCGGGTAAAAGCCGGCATGCATGGAATTTCTGTGGATGATATTGCAAAATCTGCAAGAATTTTTCTCGGCGGAGAATCTGTATCAATAATCCATAATGATACCGAACGATCGCCGCTGGAAATAAACATGCGTCTTGAGCGATCACTCAGGTCGCGACTCGAAGATATGGGGCCAATACGCGTAAAAGGGACTGACGGGGTGATGGTTCCTCTGCATGAGCTTGGAGTAATTGAGGAGACAACGGTAGAGCAGACAATTTTTCGGAAGAACATGGATAGGGTAGTTTTTGTGACCGCAGAGACAGCGGGCCGGAGTCCGGTAAACTCGATAATGGATTTGATGGGTGGCGTAGAAGGGGCCGGGCTAAATCCCGGATACAAGGTTGAATGGGCTGGTGAAGGCGAATGGAAGATTACTCTAGAGGTTTTCCGGGACCTTGGGTTAGCCTTTGCCGGGGCTCTAATCCTGATTTACATATTGCTGGTACAACAAACCGATTCTTTTTCCGCGCCACTGGTCATAATGGTTGCCATTCCGCTAACCCTCATAGGTATATTGCCGGGGTTTGCCTTTCTGAATCTCGTTATGGCGCAGAAAATAGGGCCTTATACGGATAGCATATATTTTACCGCCACCAGCATGATAGGAATGATAGCTCTCGCGGGGATCGTTGTGCGAAATTCCATAATATTGATAGATTTCATCCAGGTTCGCGTGAATCAGGGCGAAGACCTGAGGCAGGCCATAATCGAATCCGGGGCCGTCAGATTTACCCCCATAATGTTAACAGCCGGCGCGGCCATTTTCGGATCATGGGTCATAACGCTTGATCCGGTGTTTTCCGGACTGGCCTGGTCTTTTATATTCGGTATTTTCGCATCGACAATCTTCACGCTGATAGTTGTGCCAATTATTTACTACATGATCTATAATAAAAAATTAGTCGAATCCGGAACAGTCGGCTGATTGACTATCCCACATGAATGATTAACTAGACAGATAGCCTGTTATGGTTTCAATATTGGATTGATCTAACGAAGTAGCCAACTGCTTGGGCAATAATATCGAAGGAGGGTCAAAATCATGGTGAACCAGAAAATTCAGGACGCATTCAACGAACAGATAAACGCTGAGATTTACTCATCTTACCTATATCTGTCCATGGCAGCGTATTTTGCATCCATAAACCTTGAGGGTTTTGCAACATGGATGAGGGTTCAGGCTCAGGAAGAACTGATACATGCCATGAAATTTTTCGATTACCTCAAGGAGCGTGGTGGGGTGGTAAACCTCAAAGCGATAGACGGCCCTCCAACCAGATGGGATTCTCCTCTGGCGGCTTTTCAGGAAGCCTACAGGCATGAACAAAAAGTTACCGGCCTCATAAACAACCTTGTAGACATTAGCATTCAGGAACGTGACCATGCTTCAAATGCGTTCCTGCAGTGGTTCGTCACTGAGCAGGTTGAAGAGGAGGCCTCGGCTGACGCCGTGGTTCAAAATCTTAAACTTGCCGGAGATCATGGTGGTGGACTTTTCATGATTGACAGGGAACTCGGAACCAGGGTTTTTACTTATCCCACGACCGCAGCGGGCGCCTGAACAGGCGCTGGTTGAGCAAGATTAATGTTGATATAGGCCTTTACTCTACTTCGCCAAGAGGTGGGGTTAAGGCTGTAATAATATTCAGGAGGACTTTATGACGCATCATAATGAAGCAATACTTGGTATGTTGGCCGCCGCTCTGGAGAAGGAAGAAAGGGGCAGGGATTTTTACAAAAAAGCATCGGAATCCTGTGTTGACAAGCTTGGAAAGGATATGTTCAGATCCCTGATGATTGACGAGGGCGCTCACATATCGAGGATAAAAGAGATATACGGCGAGCTTCAGGGCGGAAAGCAATGGTCGGATCAATGGAAGAAGTTCAAGCTGGAAAATGCCGACCTGCAAAAACTTTTTCAGGAGAGAATACAGAAACTGGGGCCCCGGGTAAAAGGTGAAACAGGCGATATAGAGGCCCTTGGCATAGGTATAGAAATGGAACAGGGCGCTGTGAAATTTTACGAAGATTCCCTTGCAAAAGCAACCGATTCCATGGAAAAGGAATTTTGTGAACTGATGCTTATCGAGGAGAGAAAGCATTTCGCCGCCCTCCAGGACCTCAAGCTTTATCTTCAGGACCCCGAAGCCTGGTATGCCGAGTTGGAACGTCACGGGTACGATGGCTGAACTGCGGAACCTGATTGATGATTTCAGCGGCTCAAAGTGACCGCTGAATCTGTAAAACCGTTTCCGGGGCTCCTGAAAATCGACCGGAGCCCCATTGTAAAACACTTCTACACCCTTTAGTCAGAATACTCATTTGAAACAGGACAAACACAGATGGGACGCCCGCTATATTGATCCGCTAGAGTACTATCCCGCGCCTGACACTTTTCTGACACAAAATTCCATCCTGCTTCACGGGGGTAGGGCCATAGATATAGCCTGTGGCCTGTGCGCAAATGCCATCTTTCTGTCTCAACGAAATTACAGCGTTGACGCCGTTGATATTAGCGAAAATGCGTTGAGGCGGGCTCAGCAAAGAGCCCGTAGCCTGAACCTGGACATCGGTTTCATAGTTAGTGATATTGACTACTTTCCCATTCCGGAAAATGTCTATGATCTGGCGCTGGTTTTTTATTTTTTTTCCGCAAGGCTCATCCCGGCCATTACAAGTTCAGTCAGAAGAGGTGGCTTGATAATTTATAGTACTTTCAATTATCGCCATACGAGTCTTAAACCGGATTTCAATCCAGAATACCTTGTTCCAAAAGGCGGGCTCGCCCAATATTTTCGCGGCGCCAGAATTATCGTAGATGAGCCTGAGGCTGGAACCGAACTCAATCTGAGCAGACTGATTGCTCAACGAACCTGATCGTTCTATAATTAACGACAGTTCAAGTGTTGGGCAAAGGCCAATGATCAATCCGATAGACGGTATTCGAATAGCCACAGGGGCTTTGACAGCAAATATTCTGAGGTCTCTTCTGACGATGCTCGGAATAGTGATAGGGGTTGGCGCGGTCATAGTAATGGTGGCTGTTGGTGCCGGAGCAAGGGAAATGATCGGTTCCCAGATCAGATCCATCGGAAGTAATTTGTTAATAGTGGTTCCAGGCGCCACAACCCAGACAGGCGCCAGGTTAGGATCAGGTTCCGTCCATACACTTAAGTCATCGGACGCTGAAGCAATGATGAAAGAAGCCCCGGCGGTGCGACTGGCTGCGCCCGTATGGGGTGACGTCTCTCAGGCCGTATATTCTGCAAAAAACTGGAGAACTCGGGTTAATGGAACCACAAGGGAATATTTCCCCATCAGGGAATGGCCTTTGCGTTTCGGGAGAATGTTCTCGCCTGAGGATGAGCGATATGCGTCCAAGGTAGCCCTTCTGGGAGCGACAGTGGTCGAGAATCTCTTCGGAGATGAATATCCTGTCGGCAAATTTATCCGTATAAAAAACACTCCATTTGAGGTCATAGGGGTTCTCGAAAAAAAAGGCCAGTCTCCCAGAGGCGAAGACCAGGATGACGGTATCTTTATACCCCTTAAAACGGCTCAATTCAGACTTTTTGGATCACCTTTTCCTGACGAGGTAAAGGCCATACTGGTTCAGTCCAAAGACGTTGACCAGATTGCTGACGCAGAAAAACAGATTGATGAATTGCTTACCAAAAGGCACAAGATAGGCAGAAACCAGGAAAAGGACTTCTCTGTCAGAAACCTTACAGAAATACTTAATACCGCAAAAAAGACGCTAGACATAATGACAACCCTGCTTGGGGCGATAGCGGCGATTTCTCTGGTTGTAGGCGGCATAGGTATCATGAACATAATGCTTGTGTCGGTTACGGAAAGAACCCGCGAGATTGGCATACGTATGGCTGTTGGGGCGCGATCCGGAGACATACTGTCCCAATTCCTGATCGAGGCTGTGACACTATCCATGCTTGGAGGGATGCTTGGTACTCTGGTCGGAATAATTGGGGCATATTTCTTTGCCAAGGCCAGTAGTTGGCCCGCGTTGGTGAATCCGTTGGCAATTGCCGTAGCCCTGGGTTTTTCTGGGGCGGTCGGCATTTTCTTCGGATTCTACCCGGCTTTCAAGGCTTCAAGGTTGCACCCGATCGAGGCCTTGAGATACGAATAACGTCAGATTGGGTTATCGGTTTCCCGGTAAACCTCCAGCTTTGTCGCCTCTCCGGCAGGAATCAACGATACAGGCTGGAAATTTATATACTTCAGGAAACTATCATCTGAGGCGCCACGTATAGGGCCATGACTAAGAAATGACAGGCGCAGCCCAAAATCACAAAGATATGCCAAATCTCATGGAAACCGAAAATACCGGGATATATGTCGGGCTTTTTGAAAATATACACTATCGCCCCCAGTGTAAAAAATATCCCACCCAGTAAAAGCCCCAACAGCGCGTTTATCGGCATGGACGACACCATCTCTGGTATGGCCAGGGCGGACAACCATCCCATGACCAGGTAAATGCCCGCGGAAACCCAACGTGGAGCGTTTATCACGAACAGCTTGACAATAATTCCGATTACCGCCATGCCCCAAACAATCGCCATAAGTCCCCATTGCCAGAAACCATGAAAAAAATTCAGACATAACGGCGTATAGGAGCCTGCTATAAGCACAAAGATGGCAGAATGATCGATCTTTCTTAGCACCCCGATCACCTTGGGAGAAGCTGTCACCAGATGATAGGCGGAGCTGGCAGAAAACATGAGAATGAGGCTAATTCCGTAAATAATCAGTGAGACAGCCTTCACCGCGCTGTCATGTCCCATGATCAACAGGGCAGCCAACCCAAAAGCCGCTCCAATAGCTCCGCAGAAGTGTGTCAATCCGCTAACCGGCTCCCTCAGTCTACAACGCATTCATCGCCTCCGGAATAAAAGCTGCCGAAAAAAGACTTTATCAAAAAGCCATCCGTTGAATCAGGCTTGCTGTGATCCGTAACATACAACCCTACTACCTGAACGCCCTGTCATGAAGTGATGGCAGGGAATCAAATGATCGATCCGCCCGTACGCCTGGTTTTGGCCAGTCGGGGAATTTTCTCAGGTTAAAGCAAGACCAATTTAACATTTTTTTCCCCC
>CAITZA010000035.1 GCA_903896745.1 uncultured Desulfomonile sp.
CTGTTTTTTGGTAGTCCCAAGGGGAATCGAACCCCTGTCTCCGCCGTGAGAGGGCGATGTCCTAGGCCGCTAGACGATGGGACCAATCTTTGTACAGATACCAATTCTGATTAAGGTTTGTCAAGCTGTTTGAGACTGTCCAGCAATGTGTCGGGGTAGCCTGAACAAAACGCAGGCGTTTCCAGTTGATGTTTTACCAATGTTTTCGAGTGTGGTTCCCCGGACTTCCGCAACTTTTTTTGCCGTATGAACGATGAAAGCCGGTTCGTTGTCCTTTCCTCTGAGTGGTTCAGGCGCAAGAAACGGGCAGTCTGTTTCCAGAAGGATGCGATCATCCGGAATTTTCTCGACAATTGATCTAAGCTTATGGTTGTTTTTATAGGTGACAGTGCCCGGGATTGAAATGTATAAGCCCAGATCGAGGGCGCGTCTGGCGTCATCTTCATTCCCGGAGAAACAATGTATTACTCCCGCAGAAGGAAATGGGGCCGATTTTTCTAGCATTGACAAGCCCTTGTCGTAGGCGTCACGCAGATGGATTACCACGGGTTTGTTCAAAGTTCGGGCTATCCTGATCTGCTCGTCAAATATGGAGATTTGAATATCACGCGGTGAATGATTCCTGAAAAAATCCAGCCCTATTTCACCGTATCCTACAACTTTGGTATCAGAAGCCATGTCCTGCATTTGAGCCAATTCACGAGCGCCTGCGTATTTGGCGTTATGCGGGTGATAACCCATGCAAGCAAAAACATCGTCATATTGATGCGCTATTTGCATTGCCCTTGTGGCGTCCTCTAGATCTATCCCGACGGTGACGATTGCCGCCAGGCCTGCCTGCCTTGCCCTTGTCACAACCCCTTCATAATCCCTGAATAGCGGTTCGAGCTCAAGATGAGCGTGGGCGTCAATAAAGCGCGGGATCGTTGCATTGTCAATCTTCATTTATGTTATCTTGTCACTTTCCTTGAGTTTTTTCAAAAGCTCTCGCTATGCCTTCCATCCTCCTGCGGTTCACCCCGAAATCATAATAGCCGGTTCGAGACGCTGACCTGAAATTTATGATCTTCCCAAGATCATCCAAGATAAACTCAACATCGTCCACAAAACCAAAAATGGTGGAAGTGAAGGTAGCGTGAATATATTCGGGTTCATCTTTAACGATTTCCGATCCACGCATGGAGGCCAATATTGATTTAAGGGCTAACCGGGCTTCGTCAATCGAACCACGATACTTCAATGGATCAATTTTCGAGCGATCGGCAGAACTCAGGGACGAAACGCAATTCGGACTTTCTGGACATTCTTTTATGCGTAAGTTATTGTCAGCCATAGCGCCTCCAGACCAAATCAGAGTGAAGAGAACCGCTAAAATCTGGACTGTCCTTAAGGCTTCGGAGGAACTGGACAGTTTTGCAAACGTAAACATTCCGTTAATCATGGCAACAGGGTCCGCTATAATATTCGGGCTGGTTTTCTTGATGTTTTCAGCATTGCCTAATAAACTGGGCTTTCATTCGCCAATATATCAACGCTGGAAAAAAATTGAAAGCGCTGGCATCCGGGTGGGCCTGCTGCTCTCAAACAAATGTTTCCATTGAAAGAGAGGGCGCAATGTCGGCTAATGTCCACAGAAAAACCGTGGTATTGGTTGTTGACGATGAACAGATTGTCCAGGAGAGCGTTAAACGGATACTTGAGGACGAAGAAGGCTGCCTTGTCGATACTGCGTCAGGACACGACGCTGCAATCGCTCTACTAAGAACCAGACACTATGACCTTGCATTTGTTGATTTAATGATGCCGGCCCATAATGGAATGAAACTGGTACAGACCATACACGACAATTATACCGGGACCGGCGTAATCATTCTGACAGGCTATCCCTCGGTGGATTCTGCGGTTGAGGCGATGAAAATGGGAGCGTTAGACTACATGGCCAAGCCGTTTACTCCCGAAGACCTCGTGGGGGTTACCCGCCGATCCCTTCAGACTGTCTCTCAACAATTAGCTGGAATTACAGGCGCTTTTTCGTTTGAAGATGTTGAAAAGGCCATAAAGTCGAGTTCGGAAATCAAGGAACTGCTCGATCTGATATGCTCATCGGTTGTAAACGTGCTGAACCTGAAGGGAGCTTCAATACTGGTCAGGATGAGAGACAACAACAAGGCTCGAATCGCATCCTTTTTCGGTTTGAGTGATACTTACATAAACAAGGGGGCTGTGGATTGTTCACGAAGCATACCTGCGACCTTCAATTCCAGTGAATGTGTGCTTGTTGAAAATGAATCGTTCAGATCAAACCTTCATTATCCCGAGGAGGCTCTCGATGAGGGTATATCATCCATACTCAGCGCACCCCTGAAAATCGGGCAAAAGGTAATAGGAGCGCTACGCGTCTACTCGGGATTACCCCGGACATTTTCTGATGACGACATTGTCATTTTGCAGTTTTTTGCAAACCAGACTGCAAATGCCATAAAAAACGCAATATCCCTGAGAGAGTTAAAAAATCGATGTGAAAGAATACGGGATGATATTAAGATGAAAGTCGGTGAAACCGGACGAAGCCAATAAAGGGGGCCGGCTGACTCGTCAGCATTTTCAGAAAAAGGCAATTTTTACACCCTGGTGAATACCATGTTAACAAACGGACAGCATAATAGTTCCGGGAATGTGGAAAAGAGCCGCAGGGAAGCTGCTGAGGCCCAGAGCCCTATTGAAGACATAAACAATGCTCTCATCGATTATTATACCAAATTATGGCCTTACCGCTGGATCGAGAAGATTCTGTCAAAGGCGCCCGTTGCTTTAACCTCTCGCATAAAATCGCTATATTCCTTCAAGAACAAACTTCTTGTGTCAACCCTGTTTGTGGTTTCCGGGGTTTTGATCGTGATTGGGATAGTCCTGCAATTAATAGTATTCCCTCATGAAAGTCTGGATTCCAGAATAATACTCGATATCAAGGCGATTCATTTTGTATCGAGCGTGGTAATAATAGCCCTTGGATGGCTTTTCATTGACAGGTTGTGCAAGATTGTTTCATTACCGCTCCATGAGTTGACCAGGAAGGCCGATGCGGTCAGCCGTGAAAAGTCTGCCGAAGATTCGCGGGAATCGAACGGGGCCGCGTCATTCCAGCCGGAGCGATCGTTTGAGTCTGCTGAGCCTTTTTCGTCCAATGATGAAATTTACAGGCTAACAACGTCGTTCAACCGGATGTTGACACGATTAAAGGCTTCTGAGGCTCGAATCAGGGATTCCGAGGCCCGTTACCGGTTTCTCTTTGATCATGGCCCCTCTCCGATATTTGTTATTGACGAACAGGACACCCGCATACTGGATGTAAATGCCCGAGCCGTTGAAGAGTATCAGTTCTCCAGGGAAGAGTTACTATCCATGCGTTTTCCAGATTTGGCGCTGGAAATAGATCGGGATCAAACGAAGATCTCTCTGGAAAAATCAATCTCGTCTCAGGACGAGCTTCTGCCGGTCATCCAGCATAAAAGAAAAGACGGTTCTATATTTACCGTCAATTTTCAGGCCACCCGAGGCGCCTATCAGGGTCGTATGGCAATCATAGCAGCCGTTTGGGATGCGACTGAAAAACTGGAAAAACAGGCCAGGCTCATTCATTCCAGTAAGATGTCAACTCTGGGGGAAATGGCCACCGGAATAGCGCATGAACTTAATCAGCCTCTTTACGTGATACGGCTAGGCTGTGATTATCTTGACAAGAGGATAAGATCCGGAAAAGAACTGTCAAACGAAGACCTGAGGAAGATTCTGGTTGAATTGAGAGGCAGCGTCGAAAGATCCACGCGTATAATCAATCATCTCCGGGAATTCGGACGAAAATCTGATGACACCAAATGTCCCGTAGATATAAATCAGACGATCATGAACGCTTTGAACCTCATGGGGAAACAACTTGAATCTAATGCTATCCTGTGTGACCTGAAGCTTGATCAATCTGTTCCCAAGATACTTGCGAACGCCAACCGGCTTGAACAGGTTTTCGTCAACCTGTTGGTAAATGCCCGCGACGCAATTCTTGGCAAAGAAGATTTCAGCAAAACTCCGTCATGCGAAGGAGGCGGGAATTTTATAAAAATTCAGAGCGTCAGTGAGGGCAGTAGTGTTATTATAGATTTTTGTGATTCAGGACCAGGGATTCCCGAACATGTTAAGTCAAAAATATTTGAACCTTTCTATACCACCAAGAAATCCGGTGAGGGTACGGGTCTGGGTCTTGCCATCAGTTATCAAATTGTCCGAGAACATAAAGGGTCAATTGAAGTTGTCAATATTGAACAGGGCGGCGCACGCTTTAGATTAACATTTCCTGCAACAGGTTCTGGAGACCGGACATGACAAAACTACTTCTCGTAGATGATGAAGCCAGCATTCGCAATTTGTTGCGCATGACTCTTGAAATGGACGGCTATGAGGTGTTAGAGGCCACCGATGGTCAAGAGGCCATCAATGTTTTCGAAAAAGAGTCGCCTGAATTGGCGTTGCTGGATGTCAAGTTGCCGGGAATGAGCGGTATGGAGGTTCTGGAAAGGATAAGACGGATTAATCCAGACGCTGAAGTCATTATGATTACGGGCCATGGGGACATGGACATGGCCATTGAATGTCTCAGGCGAGAGGCTTCCAACTTTCTGATCAAGCCGGTCAGCGAGGAATTGCTGTCCCTCTCGTTAAAAAGATCGCTGGAGAAACTAAACCTAAAAAAGAAGTTAAGGCAATATACCCATAATCTCGAAACCCTGGTCAGAGAAGCTAATATAGAACTCGAAAGGGCTTACACTTTTCGCGAAAACATAATTGAAAATTCTCCGGACGCTCTTGTCAGCATTCGGAAAGGCGGTGAGATCATTCTTTTTAACTCAGCGGCGGAGAGACTTTTGGGGCATTCCAAAAAAGATGTAGTTGGGAAAATGAATATTGTCGATTTATATCCTCCGGGAGTCGCCAAGAAAATAATGAAGGATTTGAGATCCGGTGATTTTGGAGGGAAAGGTCTCCTGCAGAAGAGGGAAGTACAGATCCTGCACAAAAGCGGCAAGACGATTCCAGTTTATATTTCGGCTGCGCTGTTATTCGAGGGCGGTCAGGAAACCGGCTCGGTTGGAATCTTTACGGATCTCTCAGAAAAGAAGAAACTGGAAAAACACTTGATAAGGTCCGAAAAACTTTCTTCACTCGGAAAACTTGCGGCAGGAATTGCTCATGAAATGAATCAGCCTTTGACAGGCATTCTGACTTTTGCCAGCGTCCTCATGAAGAAATTCAGTAAGGACCCTGATACCTGTAAGGACCTTGAAGTCATCATTCGTGAAACAAATCGAGTTAGAGGCATTGTTCAAAACGTACTGGATTTTTCGAGAGAAACCCCTCCCTCAAAAAAACCGGTTCAGGTTCAGGAAATCGTTCAACGAGCGCTTGACATCATGTCACCACCAACCAATTTCCCCGGCATCGACCTGAAAACCGGGTTCCAGCCGAATGTCCCTGATATTCTGGTAGATGCAAACCAGATGCAGCAGGTTGTCATGAATATTGTGATCAATGCGGTTGAGGCTATGCATGGAAGAGGAAGCCTGACGATCCGAACCCGTTCTTCGGGTTCCAATGTAGAAATTGAACTGAAGGATTCAGGCCCCGGCATGTCCGAGGAAACTCTGGAAAATATCTTTGACCCATTCTTTACTGCGAAAACGTCCTTCGATGCCTTGGGAATGGGGCTTGGGCTCGCAATCAGCTATACCATCGTCAAGAATCATGGTGGAGAAATACTTGTTACGTCCAGGGAAGATACCGGTTCAACCTTTACAATAAGATTACCTCTTTTGTCTGAATAAAACATTTTCCGAACCGGGTCGCTTGGGGCGATTCCGGCTAAAAAGAAACGCGTTGGTCATGAAACATAAAGTTGACATATATTGCCCCGATTCAGTGGTTCTTGAAGGACTTTTGGAAACTCCCGATTCAACTACCGTCAAACCCTCAGGCTGTGCTCTGGTCTGCCATCCGCATCCATTATATGGCGGGGACATGTACAACAATGTTGTCTCCGAACTGTGCGAGACTTTTATCTCCCAGGGAATCGTCACGCTCAGATTTAATTTTCGTGGTGTTGGAAGAAGCACAGGTTCTTATGGAGAGGGTTTATCGGAAATGATCGATGTGGCTTCGTGTATGGACTTTCTGGCGTCTGACAGCAGGGTGAGTTCATCAAGAATATTGCTTGGCGGATATTCGTTCGGCAGTTGGGTTTCAATGAAAGCGGCCATGAAGGATGACAGGCCATCAAGTCTGATAATGATATCGCCACCCGTAGATATGTATGATTTCAGCTTCTTGCGGGAAGAAAAACGGCCTAAGCTCATGGTGACGGGTGACAGGGATTTTGTGTGCTCGGTAAAAGGATTCAACGAACTGTCCTCAATCGCAGGCGAGCCAAAAATGTCTGCTATACTGAAAGGTCATGATCATTTTCATGGCGGGAATGAGGACGCCATATCCAAAATAGTGAGGGAATTTCTTGCGGAATATCCTTTATGAAATAGTGAGCCGGTTATCGGTAAGCGTCAGGAAAACCCGGCATCAGAAGTTAATACCTGTTTAGGGGTGTTCCGGGACATCATTTCGGAAACAGTAATTGCTTGCGACAACGGAAATATGATTTTTTGAATTATGGCAACACGAGAGGTGGTCTTTATGGGCTTTTTTTCAAGATCAACATCGATGATGAGATATAAAACCAAGGGTGAGATGACCAGTTCCTTTTGGGAAGCAATTGACTCCGGTGTCAAATCGGGGTCATTTCGGGAAATTGATAGTCCAGGGGAAACGATAGGGCTGGGCTGGACTTCAATTGAAGATTTTTCCGAATTCGATTTTGCCGGCGCCTCTTATCTGTATGGAAATTATGTGGCGCTTTCTTTGCGTGTTGACACTGTACGGGTTCCACCCCGCATTCTGGAAATACAGATCAAGAAAGAAACCAGGAAACTCCTGAAAGAAACGGGCCAAAGAAGGCTTTCGTCAAACCAGCGAAAAGAGCTCAAGGAAAATGTAAAAGAAGCCCTTAAGAAGCAGGTGCTTCCATCAATTCAGGTTTTTGATTTCGTGTGGGATACATCCAGGTCAATAGTCTATTTTACCAGCCATTCCATCAAGGCGCGTGAAAGATTCGAAGATCATTTCAAGAGATGTTTCGGGTTAAGTCTGATCCCACTGATAGCTTATCTCAAGGCAGAAGAAATCCTGACCAGTATTGCGGACAAATCTGGCCTTGAAAAACTAAAGGCATGTGATTTCACACCCAAACCTGTCAAATAAGTTTTAGGCTGAGGCAATTAATATGGATTTTCTTGATATACTACGTGAGAAAGCGTTTTTGGGGAGAGAATTTGTGACCTGGCTCTGGTTCAAATCGGACCAGACTGGTGGAATGATTGAAATTCCCGGTAGAAAGGCTATTCAGGTCATTTTTCTGGATAGGATGACTTTGGATCTGGCCGACGTCGAAACTCCTCAAACTGTTTCATTAAAAGGCGAATACTCTGAACTTAGAGAGGGACTTGCAGCTCTTCGTGAAGGCAAGAAAATAGAGGAAGCGAGAATATCTCTGAAGGGGGAAGAAAACGAATTCGTCATGACGCTCAAGGGGACCTGGTTTTCTTTTGGATCGTTCAAAACCCCTCCAATTTTGCCACCCGATGAGAGGGACTCTGAACTGGAATCCGAAGGTAATTTTCTTGAGAAAATTTCCCTCGTGGAGGAGGGGATGGGCCTTGTTGACGACCTTTTCGAATATTTTCTGAAATTGAGGATTTCAGACGCATGGGACGCAGTGGAGGTTCCTTTAATCAGAAAATGGGCGGCTGATTAGATAGAGCCTGGTAGCGACGGCCGACAATTCTTTATGCAAGCGGTTATAAACAGCCGAGGTAGTCGGTTTTGGAAGTATGTGACCGACGGGATGGAAAATTTTTTTGAACATCTATTATTTCAGAATTGACAAAGCATGACTTTTTCGACACAATAGCCGGATTGAATGAATGATTCCAGGATTTGTTCGTTCATGTCCAGTCCTTTTCCCCGATAGCTCAATCGGCAGAGCGGATGGCTGTTAACCATTAGGTTGTAGGTTCGAGTCCTACTCGGGGAGCCAAACCAATTCTACTGCCATAATTTGTAAAAACCGCTTGACATTGGCGCTCGGAACAGTATCTAAAGTTATTCACCGGTAAAACTCAGGGGTTTTGTTTGGGTCACGGTTGTTTCAGCCTGACGATAATCCTGAAAGGGGGAAAATGTTTCTCATGAAATTGTTACGACTTTTTGCAGGTTTGATGCTAGTCGTTTTTTTTATGGCCGGGTTGTCAGTTCACGCTGCTGACCCCAAAGCGGTAGAATCGTCCAAGGAAGCGGTTGATGGTTGTGTGGAACCGGCCGCTGGCCCGATTCCTGAAAATCAGGCCGCTACTGCAAAGGCCCAGACGAATGCCGTGTCAGCGAGTCCGGCAATCGCAAGGGTCGGTTCTCCGGCTCCGAATTTTGAAGCTCCATCTTATTTGAACGGGAGCTTCAAGAATATCAAGCTGTCAGATTTCAAGGGCAAATGGGTCATTCTGTGCTTCTATCCCGGTGACTTCACGTTTGTCTGACCCACCGAAATTGCGTCAGTTGGCGCAAAATACGACGAAATTTCCAAATTAAATGCGCAAGTGCTCGCGATGAGCGTTGACAGCCGTTTCTCACACAAGATTTGGGATGAAACCGAGCTTTCGAAGATGATTCCCAAGGGGCTTCCTTTTCCGCTTTTGAGCGACGCTGGAGGCAATATTGGCAAGGTTTATGGAGTATATGACTCCAAGGCAGGGGTTGATATCAGGGGACGCTTCATAATCGATCCTGATGGAGTAATCCAGGCCATTGAAATACTGGCGCCGCCAGTGGGCAGGAATGTTTCCGAATTGATTAGACAGCTCCAGGCTTTTCAGCATGTAAGGACCACGGGCGAGGCAACCCCGGCTAGCTGGACACCAGGTCAGCAGACGTTGAAACCAAGGCCCGAACTTGTGGGAAATGTTTGGAAAGAGTGGAAAGTAAAGGACAAGTAGTCATCCTTTTTTGATAGGTTCCTGGTATTGATGATCATGTTGTCAGGACATTTTTCAATTGACGACCAACCGTGACTCTTTTGTTTTTGTTTGATGATGAATCAGGCGCTATCGAAGCGCCTTTTTTGTTTTTTTTATTCTTGTTTCCGATTAGGATGCATATTCGTTTTGGAGACGGGTTAGTCGCTAACGATAGGTCGTCACTCATTTCGCCTGAAATCATGAACTCCGAACGCCCGTTTTCAGGTTTTTTTGCAGGACTGATTAGAGAATTGCGTCAATGCCCGCTGGCACAATGCAACAATTCCGTTTCATCGATTAGAGGAAAACAATGGCTCAGAAATTTGCGTCGCTACAAAATATCCACTTTCTTCTTTATGACGTTTTCAAGGTTCAGTCATTGAATGAAATTCCCTACTTTGAAGAACATTCGCGGGAAACATTCGATTTGGTGACACAGACCGCTCTGAGAATTTCTTCAGAGACGCTTCATCCTCACCTGTCCGAAATGGACAAGAATCCACCTTGTTATCAAAACTCTGAAGTTTTGGTTCATCCTATGGTTCGAGCATTTATGAAGGAAAGCGGCGCAGGTGGATGGATATCGGCAAATGCTCCGTTTGATTCAGGTGGTCAGCAACTTCCATTTTGCATAACTACCTCCTGTTATTTTCTGTTTGCGGCTGCAAACTATTCGGCTTCGGTTTATCCACTTCTTACATCAGGGGCAGCTCACCTCATTGAGTCCTTTGGATCGGATTTTCTGAAGGAAACTTTCATTCCGGGAATGTATTCTGGTGAATGGCAAGGGACTATGGCCCTGACCGAGCCTCAGGCGGGAAGTTCACTCGCCGACATTACAACCAGGGCGGTTCCTATTGATTCACAGACGTACAGGATCAAGGGTCAGAAAGTTTTTATTTCGGCTGGCGAACATAATGGCGTAGACAACATTGTTCATTTGCTTCTGGCACGGATTGAAAATGCCCCTGCCGGCACAAAAGGCATCTCATTATTTGTGGTTCCGAAAAGAAGGCATGATTCCCGTGGCGACCTTGTCTCTAACGATGTTTTATGTTCGGGAGTCTACCACAAGCTCGGCTACAAGGGCGCCCCGATCACGCATCTGATTTTTGGTGATAACGACGATTGCATCGGCTACCTCGTCGGTGAGCCTAACAAAGGTCTAAGCTACATGTTTCAGATGATGAATGAGGCCAGGCTCGAAGTCGGAACCGGCGCGGCGGCTATCGCTTCCGCAGCATATTACGCTTCACTCGAATATTCCAGGCAGAGAGCTCAGGGTCGTCATGTTTCCTGCAAGGCCCCATCCACGGCTCCTGTCCAAATAATAGAACACGCAGACGTCAAGCGGATGCTTTTGTTTCAGAAAGCAATTGTCGAAGGTTCACTATCACTGATACTCCAGTGCTCGGTATATCACGACCGTTTGCGCTCGGAATCTCATGATGACAAAAAAAAGGCAGGGTTGTTGCTCGATTTGTTGACCCCAATTGCTAAAACTTTTCCATCCGAAATGGGAATTCTGTCTGTAAGCGCGGGCCTCCAGATTCTCGGCGGATACGGTTATTGTGACGAGTTCCCGCTTGAGCAACTCTATCGCGACGTGAGAATACATCCAATTCATGAGGGAACAACAGGTATACAGGGGATTGACCTTCTTGGCAGAAAGGTTCTTGGGGAAAATGGCGCGGCCATGATGGCTTTCATGGGAGAAGTGGGGATTGCCATCAACAAGGCCTCAAGCTATTCCGAACTAAAACCTTATTCCGACAGAATGAAGCTCGCTTTGGAAAAGCTTGGAGTCGTTACAATGAAACTCGCGTCAATTGCCGGTAAAGGGCAGCCCGAACAGTTTTTGGCTGACGCAACCCTGTATCTGGAACTGTTTGGCCTGGTCGCCATAAGCTGGCAGTGGCTATTGCAGGGAATTGCCGCCTGTGAGGCCCTCAGTTCTTCAGGCCAGGAACCTGATTCAATTTTTTGTCAATCAAAGATTCATACGATGAAATACTTCTTCCATTATGAAACCGGTAAGATTGACCACCTTAGTGAAAGGCTCCTGGAAGATAACGACATAACCGTTAATGTTCCTGGGGACCTGTTCATCTAGCGCCAATTTGCCGGAAGTTAAAACGCTATGCGTGAAATGAGCAACTTTTCTGGAATGGAGACAACCGCATCAATGCGCTCTGTGATATAACAGGATCTTCAGATTTGGAGAGAAATCCATATTAGTTCAGGTGGCTTTAAAAGATGTCAAATTTTGTCGTTTCCGTAAAAAAATTCAATAGGCCGTTGGAATCGGTCAGGGAGTTGGTTGAGCTTACCAGGGGTTTCGACAGGTTAAGATCGACCGACCATGTTTTCATCAAGCCAAATATAGTCTTTTGGAGTAAGGCTGTGTCGTTTCCGAAATTCGGCGTAATTACTACATCCCGAATTGTGGAAGATATGGTTATACTACTCAAGGACATGGGGGTATCAAACATCACTATTGGAGAAGGCACAGTGGTGTTTGACCCAAAAGACAAACTGACTCAAAAGGACGCCTATCTGAAGCTGGGTTACGATCTACTCGCAGCCAGATATGGGGTCAAGCTCTTTAATGTGTTTGAAGGCTCTTTCCAAAAAATTGAGCTTTGTAATGGGATAAGCCTGAATTTTAGTTCAGAGGTTATGAACAGTGACTTTATTGTCAACATTCCTGTTCTGAAAACGCACGCCCAGACGGTTGTAAGCCTGGGCATCAAGAATATGAAGGGAACAATAGATATCCAGAGCCGAAAAAAGTGCCATAGCCCCAATCCGGGTACAGATCTTAACTTCATGGTCTCAATGCTTGCGGATAGACTTCCCCACGGTTTTACACTGATTGACGGCATTTTCACGAACGAGCGAGGACCAGGTTTTGATGGAAAAGCCCATCGTAGCGACATCATAGCGGGTTCGACTGATGTTCTTTCCGCAGACCTGGTCGGGGCCAAACTCTTAGGGTACAGCGCCGACCAAGTCCCCCATCTGGCTCAAGCGGCCAGAAACAGGAACCGGCCTACTGATTTATCCGATATTTCCATAGTGGGTGAGAATATTGAATCTTTAATCAAATTTCATGACTACTCTTTCCCCTACAATCAGGATAATTCTTTGCCCATGCCGTTACAAAAATTGGGCATTTCCGGAATCTCCTATCCCAAATATGATTTGAGCCTATGCACCTATTGTTCACTCCTGACCGGAGCGGTTCTCACATCCATCGCCATGGCATGGAAAGGCAAGAAATGGAATGATGTTGAAATTCTTACCGGAAAGATAATGAAGCCTACGCCAGGCAAAAAAAGCATCCTCATCGGTAAGTGTTTATACGAGGCTAACAAAGACCACCCTGATAAGGACAACCTCATTTTTGTCAAAACCTGTCCCCCTCAACCCGAAGCAATATTGGATGCGCTGCACAAATTCGATGTAGATGTGGCCCCGGAGTTGCTCACAAATATGGAAATGGTTCCTGCGCTTTTTTCCAAAAAATACGCGGAGAAAACAGAATTTGACGATTCATTTTATCAGATCCAATAATACTGTTTGAAAACCAACGCGGGCGTCCTGTCCGTCTGAAATCTTGTATTGCATGGAATCTCTTAATTTTTTTGGATGTTTTTTCATGAAATAAGTTGACAGGAATGTCAATCAAGTTAGGATTGCCATAATAGTCAGTTCTCCTCAGTAACTGAGCTGAAACTGCGTGGAAAAACGGCTTAATACGGGCCTTCCACTCCAATATCTTTTAGTTTATCAGGAGACTTCAGATGGACCAACCTACCAAACTTATCAGCAAAACCCCTTCCGCCTATTCTTACCCACTGTTGATAAAGCAGATTTTGAACACCCCCTTACTGTACGCGCCTGACCAGGAAATAGTTTACCGCGACAGGCTACGGTTCACCTATCGTGATTTGTACAAACGCATCAACAAATTGGCAAATGCGTTTAATTCTTTGGGTATAGGGGCGAATGACACTGTAGCTGTAATGGATTGGGATTCACATCGTTATCTGGAATGTTTTTTTTGTGTGCCCATGATGGGGGCCACCCTTCATACGGTCAATGTAAGGCTTTCTCCAGAGCAGATCGCATTCACGGTAAATCACGCGGAAGACACAGTGCTTCTGGTTAACGAGGAATTTCTGCCTTTGGTTGAGTCAATTAGACCGAACTTAACAACAGTCAAAAAAATCATACTGTTGAAGGAAGGTGAGGAATCTCCGAAAACTTCTTTGGAGCTTGCGGGTGAATATGAGGAGTTGTTGTTCAGGGCTTCAGACGTGTACGAGTTTCCTGAGTTTGATGAAAACACCAGGGCTACATTGTTCTATACGACGGGCACTACAGGGGACCCCAAGGGCGTTTATTACAGTCATCGTCAGTTAGTTCTTCATACTTTTGGCATGGCGATGGCTTTGGCTTCGTTCTCTTCGCCTGTGCGGTTCCAGTCAATTGACGTATATATGCCGATCACTCCGATGTTTCACGTTCACGCATGGGGGATACCGTACCTGGCTACAATAATGGGATGCAAGCAGGTTTATCCCGGACGATATGAACCCGCAATGCTGCTCAAACTCCTGCTCGCTGAAAAGGTTACTTTTTCACACTGTGTTCCTACAATACTTCACATGCTTGTATCCTCGCCGGTGGCAAAACAGGTTGACCTGAGCAACTGGAAAGTGGTCATCGGTGGTTCAGCTTTACCAAAGGGACTTGCAAAAGCCGCCATGGATCTTGGAATAGAGATTGTTTCGGCCTACGGCATGTCTGAAACATGTCCGCTGCTTACCGCAGCCAATCTGAAGCCGAAAATGTTTGACCTGCCTGAAGATGAGAAAGTTGAAATCATTACCAAGACCGGTTTACCCGTGCCACTGGTAAATCTGAAAATAGTTGACAGCGATTTCAAGGAAGTCCCTCATGATGGCTCTACAACCGGAGAAGTTGTGGTCAGAGCCCCCTGGCTTACACAGGGCTATTTCAAGAGCGAAGAAAAGTCCGAAGAGCTTTGGAGCGGCGGTTGGCTGCACACCGGCGACGTCGCCAACATGGACCCCGAAGGTTACGTCAAGATCACGGACCGTTTCAAGGATGTCATCAAGACTGGCGGAGAATGGATCTCGTCGCTAGAGCTTGAAAGCCTTATCAGTCAGCATGAATCGGTATCCGAGGTGGCCGTAATTGGAGTCCCACACGAAAAATGGGGTGAAAGACCTGTCGCTCTAGTGGTGCCTAAGCCGGGTTTAGAAAGCGCTTATTCTGAAGATGATGTGCGCTCTTTCATGACCGAGTTTGCAGACAAAGGCGCCATATCCAAATGGGCTATCCCCGACAGATTCTTCAGGGTTACCGAAATACCTAAAACCAGCGTTGGCAAAATAAACAAGAAATTAATCAGGGTGAAAGTCGCGGATGGAGATGTGAGCTAGAAATAACATTAAATAAAGGCGCCATTTTAGATTAACCTTATTCTGAATCAAAACCAGGGCGCATGGCTTCGTAATAACATTTTTTGACCGCTTCCCTTTTTTCGCTGTTAAAAGGCTTTAATTTGAGCGGTCCAAGAAAACCATGCGCTCTTTTTTCATCTGTTTTTTCTAATTTTCGATGACTCCAGAGCTTTTCTTTTTCGGGAAAATAGTCGAATATTTCTCGCGTCAGCTACCCTACCATTTCGTCAAACTCACTTAATGCTTTAATTACAGCCTGTAACAACTCTATGGATACGAACGACATTCGATATATCAGCAATCATATTATGGTTAAAGGAATATATTATAGAAATGGGAGTGGACAATTTTTACTGAAAAGACAATTTTTCTTCTTGCATTTCATCGAATCCTCTGCAATTAGTTCCTGCCACAGGACGTCACAATTTTGCTCGAGCTGGTAGACTTTATTCCTTAAATTGGGGTAAGCAGAGAAATGGGAAAACTTAAGTCATTTAGGTTCATATTGCCGCGATTATTGCAATGGTTTTGTCTAATCCTCATAAACTGTTCATTATTATTTGTTATATTAAACGTATTTGTGTGGGGTTATTACAAAGTGGATGAATTGAGGACTAAAAGTCATGATGCGGACAAAACCCCTCTAAGGTACAAAAAGAGTAATGAAGCGCTCGAGAAACTTTTCCCAAAACTTACTCAACATCAAATTAACGAGTTAATTTCCGACAGTCGGAGAATTCTTCAGGAGTATGATTCCTACACGCAGTTCAAGGAGGCGCCATATAAAACCAGATTTGTGAATGTGGATTCGAACGGATTCAGACATTCCGTCAATCAGGGACCATGGCCCCCCCAGAGAAATGATTTTGTCATTTTCTTTTTCGGGGGATCTACTTCCTTTGGCTACGGTGTGCCTGATCACGAAACAGTCTCGTCTCATTTACAGATCATTCTGAGTCAGCAGCTTGGGATTCCGGTGAAGGTTTACAATTTTGGTAGGGCCGCCTATTTTTCGTCTCAGGAAAGGATTCTGTTCCAGAAGCTTTTGGTCGATGGACATGTCCCGGACATGGCTATTTTTATGGATGGCGTTAACGAATTTGCCCTGTATGATGGAGAGCCTGGTTATACAAAACAGTTAAAGAAGTTCATGCAAGAGGCTGATATTCCTTTGTCCAGGAAACTGTTAAGCGAATTGCCCCTCTTGAAACTTGTCAACCATACAATGCGTCCTGCGAACAACAGCGGACTTGGGGCAGTTTTAGAGGGCGCCGATGGGGCGCCTGAAACGGAAATGAAGCTTCTCGCAGGCGTAATCAGGCGATATCAGCGAAATAGGCGAATAATCGAAGCAATATCCAGGGATTTTGGAGTTGCGAGTGTTTTCGTCTGGCAACCCATGCCGCTGTACCAGTATGATTTGGCGCATCATATTTTCAAGGATTTTGATTATGGCAAGTTTACGCCTCACCTAAAACGTGGCTACGAGTTTGTTTCGTCAGTTTCCGACTACAGGGAAAATGGGCATAATTTTATATGGCTAGCGGATATGCAACGAGATGCTGACCGCCCCCTTTATGTATCGGCCTTCCACTATGGTCCCGAGATGTCGCGGTTTGTCGCCAATTCCATCGCCGATACCCTCATGGCCCGGAATCTTATCCCGGCCAATTCATCTATAACTCCGAGGGTTCTATCCATGAGCGCAACCCAGCAACCGGAAACATCGCTCGCAACCGCAGAGCGATGAATCGACCTTCCCTCTCACGAAGATGAATGTTTGGCTTTTTTATTTTGGAGATGTTGTTACCGGCGCCGTCCAAATTAGGCGATTCGCGTGGTTTTGCGTCAAAACGGAAATATGGATCAGTCATTTTTTCAAATGATTGATCCAAACTCTTAATTCATACCGGTTGAGCCGACATATTTGATCCCGGTTCATTTAATCTGAACCGGCGCATCCTGTTTATGAAACGCCGGATTATTGACCCACCAATCAATACCAATCTCTTTGGCCTTGTCCACAGAGCAGACTACAAGCCGTATCTGAATTGTTAATAGTTCCACGTCAACGAGTTTGATCTTTATGTCACCCGCTATAACTATTCCCTTGTCCAAGACCCGCTCCAGCAGGTCTGCCAAGTTCGTGCTTTCAACAGAATGTCTGGTGTATTGCTGAACAGCCATACTGGTCCTCCTTACAGCAACTTGCCGAGCGGACCGAGGTCGAGATTCAAGTCTTTTTCTTCAAGATTAAATTCCTTGCGTAATCTCTCGATCTCCTGCGCTTGTTTCATCAAAGTCAATCCAAGATTCTCTATTTCGGTGTCAGTCAGAGACCCTGCTTCCATTCTACGGATAGCCTGACGCTCGAGCAATTCATGAAGCAGTTTGATCAACGTTAAGACGAGCTGTCCGAGGCCATTTTTTACATTGTCCTTATCCAAACTGATCCTGGGCGCGTCGTGTTCCCTATCATGTTGATGCAAAGAACCAACATTCATTATCTTTGCAAAATCAGCGAGGTTTTCGGAGCTGATTATCCTGTCATGTGCGCCCAGAGACTCCGAATCACTCTCCGGGTCATTAACCCTGTAAACGGATGTTCCCAATTAGCTTTCCTGTATCAGGACATTTATGATGCCCCGGAATCAATATAGGTTGAAAGATCGGGCTTCACTAACCCGGTTCTCATCATGATTGCGAAAAATAAGGAACACTTTCGGATTCCTTAAGTCCAAGCCGTCGCCCCGTCTCCACTGAACTCAGGATTATTTGAAGCCCAAGGTAAATGAGATCCACGTTAGCTACAGATATGGTAACATCTCCAACTATAACAGCGCCTTTGTTCAAAACCCTGTCAAGCACCTCACAGAGAGACACATTCTTGTTTTCATCTTCCATAAGAAACCTTATCCAGTCACAAGCCGAGCGAAGCCTCAGGCGTCAGAAACGTCATCTCCCGGTTCGGAATTCAGTATTTGAATGCTGCTTCCACTTTCAAATTCTTCATCTTCATCGGAATCCTCGTCATCTTCGTCATCTTCCTCGTCGTATTCCTCGTCGTATTCGTCATCTTCCTCGTCAATTACAGCGCCTACCTCCTGCAGACTGTCCAGCCTGTCGAGAAGTTGAGCTTCTCTCTGATCAAACTCCTCTTCACTGATGGCGCCTGATTCCAGCGACATGTAAAGTTTTTGCAGTTCAACGGTTATAGACTCAGTTTCATTTTGACGTTCCTGCTTGGCCGCCTTGTGGATTTCCTCAAAGACCCATAGAACGCCTTTGAAGGGAGCCATTAAAATGTCGTCAACAATGAACATGTTTTCCCCGGCGACGATCGAGCTTATGACTTTATATCAACCTCTACGAAATTATGAGGGGCCCATGGTCCGTTATAATCAAAAGCGAAGTTGTCATCAAAGTGATTGGCCGCCTCAAAGACTACGGCCTCAAATTTATCGGTCTGTCCACGACCGATGAGGCAGGCCAAATTCATCACTTCTCGCTCATCCTTGCATTTGTTCCTTTTTACTTCGGAACAGGCCTTGAGGAGTATTTTTTCCACGAAATCTGTCTGGTCCTCACGTTCTGAGTCCAGGATGTTGGCAAAGAGTCTGCCAAGTTCGATTTTTTCGTCCTGGGTAGCCTCGCGGCTTCTTCCGATGAGCTGATCACGAGCCGTTCGCAGTTCTTCGTTCCTATTCACAAGGAACTCAAAAATGTTTATGACGTCAAGATTCACCTTGAGGCCCATCTCCACTTTTCCGGCCACTCTGGCAAGGCCGTCGATGATGGATTTCTGATGCTTGGCCAGAAACTTTCTCACAGCGGCTGAGCCCTCTGAAACGTTACCGAACGACATAGGCAAGAGATCGCCCGTTTCAAGGAGTTTCTTAAGGACAGCCTGATGGGCGGCAAAGTTTCGTCGTTCAGGCCTGATACGTCCGCTTGGCGCGTCAGAGACTACAGCGGAGACTTCGCCCGATGAAATGGTGTAAACATTGCTGCCGTTGATTCCGATAGTTCCGAATGAACGATCTTCAACTCCGGAAGTAATGGCATATATGTAACGCCCAGTCTGTCCCGGAATTTTTTTGGTTCTTTTTTCCATATTGCACCAGAGTTCGAGATTGTTTTGGAAATAATCGATAAAATAGACGCTTCTATAAAAAGAAAGCCGATTGGAAAGTCGGCCTCCAGGTGTCATGAGACACAGCGTCGGGATAGTCCGATTCTCACAACGGCATTTTAACTCATTATAAAATATTTACAAGCTCAACTCACGTGGTTTTGTTTTCCTCAAAAATCCTCGGTGGTCTTGCGGCAGCTGGTTGCGGAGCCTGCGCGAATCTTACGGACTTAACCTTGCCTTCTACGGTCTTGAGTTCAAAGAGACCGCTACAGACGTAGCACCTGACAAGGCCGTCAAAATCGTCATAAGCTTCATCCAGATTCAGGCTATGACCACAGGTTATGCAGTTGACTTTCATCTCATCATCCTTTCCTGACACTCGCCCGACATTGACCGCCAAACCATATCTTCCATTCGTTGTAGGCGAGCCTAGAGTTTTTTGCATTGCCAATTCGGCCCGTATCCAGCTTCGACTGGGGAGCGGCAGCCGATTTCTTTAATGTCTTGTAGCCCTTGATCTCTGAGCTTGATATAATTTGTCTGTATGTTTTCACTGGAATCATTTACCTAACCCCCTCATCAAGAGTGTTGTCATTCTGGCAGTCACCGGATCCCCATAACAGGAGTACTTCCAAGCGCATCTAGTACCTAATTTTAAACCCGTCCTTATCCCTTATAGCCCCTTTACCGGAAATATTGAACTGATCCTTGGCCACTGCGCATACAGGTCTGCCTGTCGTCCGTCCCGCAAGTTTTGGAGCATCCTTGTCGGATATTCCCAGTCCCTCGAGAATGGCTCTTTTTTCGTTTTCAATGTCGCAAATTCTGGCGTCAATGTTTCGGATTCTGGCCAGAGCGCTACTCTTCTCTTTCTCGCGCCGCGCTCTCTCCATCTCAAGACAGCTAATCTTCATGAATGCGAGGTATGGGAGTCCTACGGCATCCACGCGCCCTGCATAAGTACGGATTTCTCGAACTCCTCGAATGTCAGCGGTCTTTTTTATTTCCATTGTCAACACTCCTGATTAAAGGTCTGCAAGTTTTGGAGCGGTCTTCCTGACGCTTTTGTTTTGACGGCAAACTTTCTTGATTATTTCATCGACTTTCTGCTTCATCAATGACTCACCACCGCGTGTAACCTTTACTGTATCAGTGTTTAGCACGTCACGGCAAATCCACTGGAAGGTTTTGTCCGTCTCAGAGGCAGTAGCGCCGAGATGCTGCAACACGCGACTGATGGCTATGCAGGCCCTGATTGTCGGCCTATGATTGTTCACACCAACCTGTCGCAGTTCCCTTATAATATCAACTATTATTTCAGCGTCCTTTCGGGGAACGCCGGATTTGGCCATGGTAATCTGAATTTCTGTTTCCCGGTCATAGTGATTTACATTTATCGTAATTAACCTGTCCATTAGAGCGTCCTGGGTTTTGTGGACACCTGCATATTCCTCAGGATTAGACGTAAAAATTGCTCTAAAGTCAGGGTGGACTTCCATATAACCCTCACCTGTTCTTCTAAGGCTCGGGAGATTCAATATTTTCTCTTCCAGAATGCTCAAAAGCACGTTATTGGCTTCAGGTCTGGATCGGGTAAACTCGTCATAAATTAAGGTGTATCCGTCTCTACATGCTGTTGTAAGTCTATTATCGACCCACAGGCTTCGCATTTCCTCTTCGGTTCTTACGACCGAATGGATGAAGTTATCAACCAGTTTGGATTTTTTATATCCTGCGTCTCTACCAACCAAGTCTGAGCTTCCAAATTCATCGTCTCCATGGACCAGTATGACAGGTCGACTCAGACGCGCCGCTATATGGAATGCTAGAGTCGTCTTTCCGGTGCCTGCTGGTCCGGCGAAATGAACTGAGTACCCAACAGCTAGATAGGCCATCGCCCTTTCGCTGAGTTCTTTAACGTAGAGCGTGTTAACAAATTGATCACTCGCCTCAGGAAGAACATTGTCCTGATCGGATTTAATTATTTCTGAATCTAGGGCCTCTATCTGAGAATCGGGATTTATCATGACATCTCACTTTCTAAGCCGCACGTAACTTCTACAGGTTGATAAAAAGTTAACCTGCAACATAATTGGAGTCGGGCCGGCCTTTTTAAAGTAGCCGGCGCCAACTCAAGCTAAAATAAAACCTTTGCCGTGGCATCTGATGCAGGCTAGTGCGGGAGCAGAGCCATCATCACCAGATCCTGCGCATACAGGGCATGATACTATAGGCGCCGAGGGTAACGGCACATGACCCTTGCCACCACAAGTCGTACAGGTGAGCGTCTTCACGGCTCCGGTGCCATTACAGTGCGGACAGACTTTATAGGGCGCCTCAATGTTGACGACGCCCCTACCACCGCATATGCAGCACGTGGACAGCCATGACATGACCCCAAAGGGGTCAGTTCCAGAGCCACCACAAAATGCGCAAGTTATTTCAGTCATGTTTGGTTGATCGACGCCATGCTCAGCTATTAATTTTTCATTTTGCCGTTTCATGGCTTTACTCGTTATCAACTATTTCTTGTCTTTCTTTTTTGCTCCCATTCCTGAATCGACCGGAGCGGGGGCTGTTTTCTCTTGTTCCACCGGCTTCGTTTCTGCAAGCGCTTTTGCTCTGGCTTCCGCCAACAGCTTGGCTTTCATCTCGGCCTCAGCCTTGGCTTTTTGTTCAGCAAGCATCTTGGCTTTTCGTCCAGCTGGTGACAGTGTATTCCAGGCTTTTCTCGCTCCAGCCATATCATCGGCATTAACCCGCCGCATTGCGCTGACTTCTGCATCCAAAGCGGATACAAACTTCTTTCGGTCGGCTTTGGCGGCCTTGGCCTTCTTGGCGTGATCAGCCTTGAACCCATCCATCATAACTGCTGTTTCGTTAGCTTTTGCGGTTACGAATTTAACGACGTCCTTTACGAATGCCGTGTTTTCCCTTTTGGTCTTAACCGCCATATCCACGCGAGCTTTGTGGTAGCCAGTCAACATATTGGATATGTTGTTCGCTATATTTGAAACGAACTCCACATTTGCTTTCTTGGTTTTCTCGGCCATCTCGGCATGGGATTTGTCAAAAGACTTGAGCATGCCGGCGACTTCCGCATCAAGATTGGACACGAACTTAACTCTGTCGGCCTTCGTACGTTTTGCCATATCCATGTTGGCCTTACGAAAACCGTTCCGCATCGTGGCAACCTCAGACTTCATCTCTTTGGTCTCACGATCCAACTGATTGGAAAAAATCTGGCGAGAATCCCTCAGGGCGACTATTTCGTCGCAGAGTCTGGTTATGTCATCGGTCAGATTGCCCATTAGTCCTCCTTCTCTAAAGCGCCCGACACATTGGACGATAGTCTACATCAAGTAGTCGCCGCTATACAATCGGGCTAGCCAGACGGACTCGGTGCTTCGGGGGGGTTATATTTACCGCCCCCGGCGCAGTAGGAGTCCCAAGTGGCTTCAGCCTTATGCAGGAGCGGCGGCGCTGGCAGTAAGACCAATTGCTTCGGCATATTTTAGATAGGTCTCGACCGATGCGATTACAATTCTCGCCTCGACTGAGAGCAGCTCGATACCAACCAATGAAACCTTCGCCCAAGCGTCGATCACGATACCTTTGTCCAAAATCCTGTCCACAACCTCTGCGAGGCTGGATGAATCTGTTGATTTCGCTATCTTGGCCATTTGACCCTCCATTTATTTTTTGTTTTTGCCTTTACAGGCTTTTTATGTTTGGCATGCCGACCTTAGTTATTGCCATTTCCATGCCATCTTTTATTTTCAAGGTCAAAATGGGCTTTTTTTCCTGTATCAAATACCTCCCGCATTGTGTGACCAGCCGGCATACTTCTTTGATCCCGAATAGATAGACAGCGCGGATGCGACGGTCTGCCCTTCCAAATCCTTGGAGTTGGAGCTTGTTGGAGAAGGCGTGTGAGATTTCCTGATGCTCTCCTCGCTACTTTATAATCCTGTCGTGGAATTTATTGCAGTAACTATCTGAGTTTGTAACTGATGTTCTCCAACCGTGTGAAACCTGAGACACAGTCCCTAGAAGGACAGGGGGCGCCAGTGGAACATTTTTGGATTCGTTGTGGCGTAGAAGGTATTGGTTCGTGGAATGTGATCTATGGAATGCTTTCCATAGATGTAAGAGACTAAGCCCCATCGTGGTTGGCAAACACTTATTTCAGGGGTGCGGGCGCGCAGATTCGACGAGTTCCAGAAGTTCCATGTGGTCAAAAGGCTTGGCCACGAAACTGGACACCAAACCGGAGGCCACTGCCTTCTGCATGTTGTCATCATCCCTGTAGTAATAGCCTGAAATCATGATGATGGAAATGTCAGGATTAATTTCCTTTATCTTGACGGCGAGTTCGAGACCTTCCATATCGGGCAGTTTGGCATCCAGCAAGGCTATGTCAAACCTCAGGGCATTCATGATTGACAGCGCTTCAAGCGCGCTGTCGGCCTTATGCACGCTGTGTCCATGTTTGAGTAGCACGTTCTCCAGGGCCCACAGCATGTCGGGTTCGTCATCGATAATTATTATGAGTCCGGGTTCAACTGTCATTGAAGATATCCTGATCAGAAAGCGGGTAGACGAACTGTGAATGTAGAGCCCTGTCCCTCGGCGCTAGATACTTCTATCTTGCCCAAGTGTTGTTTTACAACAATTGTGTGGCAGATAGATAGTCCCAGACCCGTCCCCTTGCCAACGGGAGGTAAAGTATAGAAAGGATCGAATATTTTTTCAAGATTCTCTTTGGCTATGCCCAGGCCAGTATCGATTATTTGCACAGTGATTTCCGAGTCTGTTTTATCAAGATGGACCGTGAGAAACCCTCCTTCGGGCATGGAATTGATCCCATTGAGAAACAGATTAAGAAGCGCCTGCTGGAGCAAATTTGAATGGCCAAGCACCCAGGCCTTTTCAATCGATGATTCCAATGAAATCGTGACCTTCTGGATCTTGGCCTGATTAACAACCAGCTTGATGGTGTCCTGAATGACAGGCATAAGGTCCAGATGAGTCATGTCAGTGGTAGATGACGGCCTGGCAAAACGTAAGAGATCCTGAATGATCGTTGAAGCTTTTTCAATGCCTGAAAGGATTTTCTGGACACAAATCGTTTGGAAGTCCCTCGAAAGATCCTCTTCCATCAAGAATTGCGCGGCGGAATAACTCACTGCCAAAGGATTCCTTATTTCATGGGCAATTCCTCCGGCCATTACCCCGAGGGCCGCGAGTTTTTGAGACTTGAGGAGTTGCATTTCCAGCTCTCTACGCTCCCGAAGGTCTCTCCCAATGGCAACAATTCCGATTGTTTCGCCCGTCTCATCCTGCATTCCAGAGAAAATCCATCCAATTGGAAGCCGCTGATTGGTCTTGGTCCTGATGTCCCATTCCCCCGTTTCAGACTTTCCATCGATTCTAACATTTCTGAATACTTGAACTAATTCTTGCCTGTTTTCTTTAGGAAGCCAGTCAAAAACCTGCGTGCCGTAGACCTCATGCGATCTGAATCCGGTAATCTTTTCGGCTGCCGTATTCCACGTAAGGATCACGCCTTCAGCGTCGGTAGACATAACAATGTCTGCAGCGCTCTCAACCACCCCGGCTAATCGTCTCTGAGCCCTGAGAACTTCATCGCTCAAGCGTATCTGTTCGGTGACATCGTCCATGAGCAACATCACATGCTCAACCTGGTTGTTCCAGGAAAATGGCAGAATGCTGTAATAATAAACTCTTAAAGGAACCCCCGGAGCGCGGTAGGTCATACGTCCGCCTCGAATGGCCTGATTATACTTGAAGGTTTGCAAAACCTTTCCGGTAATGTCCATGTTTTCAATCAAGGGCTCCGGCAAGAGTTCCTGGAGTTTTCTCCCGATTGTCTCGTTGCGGGATTTTCTATTTTTTAAAAGGAAGTTCTTGTTTGCAGCTACGATTCTTATCTCATCATCAATTAACAGCAACGATGAAGGTATGGCTTCGAGAAGCATCTCGAAAAGTTTTTCAAATCTGTCAGAACCTTCATGCGCCGGCAATTCAGACTTGAACTCTCCTACTGGTCGTGTTTTCAACAAATCTAGTGGAGACATTGTGACTTCTTTTTTTGCCTAAATCATAACGCGTGGCATCATAAAATTGGAAATTATCATACAAAATTGTATGGAGCCCACGGACCACTTATGAGGACGCGCGCCCCCAAGGTGGGCCTGATCTCATCAAATATTTCCCTAAACCGCTCAACAGATGACTTGTGGATCAGAAAATGGATTGAAACCAGAATTTCGTTACCCGAGGAATTCTGGATAGCTTTTGGGGAGGATTCAACCTTGTGCTCGATATAAAGACCTTCCACAGCTTTTCTGGAAGCGTCGATAATCTCCTGACATCTTGAATCCAGACCGTTCTGGTATGTATAGAGAGTCCTTCGTTTTGCCAGGTACGACTTGCCAGGATTATCACTATCGACTTCGTTGTTTTCGTTTTCTTTCAAATCGATTTGTTCCGTTTGGCGCTTATCGAGGATTAGCCTTATTCCCATTTCAATCTTATTGTCCAGCCTGAATAGGGTAGATTCATAATCCGTGCCACGTTGATCGAGATGACGCATTACCTCGCTTTCACTGGCAAGAATAGTTTTGAAGCGAAAAGGGATTACGGGGCCACAACGGAAACACAGATCCACAACATTGTGATAGATTAATAGGTTTTGAATATCCAGGGATATTTCGGAAGGATCGAAATCTGAAATTACAGCGGCAATTTTTCCATGTTCTACAAATTTTATCTGCTGATCCTGGACACCTTTATTTTGCGGTAAATCTTTAACCGCCCCGGACCATAGGACACAGTATAACAGGCGTTTCATTACCAGTTTTCCATTTCGAGCGGAGGAGCAAAGCTATAGGGAGGCCAGGGGCCGGATATCGTTAATTCAAGACCATCACAGTCCGAATTGGAATTTGTTGCGAAAACAAGTTCCTGCAATTTTTGAAAATCAGATTTATTTAATAACACCGCCCAGTTGGCGACAAGTTCTTTGTTATTTTCGTCAAAAGCGTTTTTGTGAGCTTTTCTCGCTTGCAACTGACTCGATATTGAATCCAGGCTGGTCGCTACTTTTTGAATCTTTTCATTTACCCAGGAAGAAATATCCTTTTCAACTTCGGCCTGAATCTGTTTTTCCCGGAAGTACCTAACCCCCGGAGAGAGACTTGATAAATCGATATCGAGTATGTCAATCCTCTTCTGAAACAGTGTGGCCTTAAGTCTGTCCCGATCCAGATAGACCCTGATAGCCCACTCATCCTTGTCCCTGATCAATTCCAGGAACTCTATAATCGAGTCGTAGTTGGACTCAGCCAGGGAAATCAGTTTCTGCTCCGACGAAAACAGGGTTCCGAACCTGGCCGGCAAAACCGGGGAGAGAGCGCACATCTCCTGGACAACCTGGCCGTGTCGCAATGCCCTCGGGGTGACCCATTCGACATTGTTAAGCCTTTCCTCCGCGCCCGGCCCAGCAAAATCCTCCAGGGGAACCTTGCTCACCACCATTACCAATTCCCTAAATGGTATCCTGAAAAGTTTTTGTCCTTCAACAAGACCAAAACCCGGTTCCCCATCCGGCGCCGGGCCACTTTTCGCAAAACAGAAAAAATAATAGGCTTCAGACAATTTTTCACCCACCCTGAACAGAATGCTCTGCTCTTCATTAATAGGTTATGGACTACCTTTCAATGAAAAAAGGATGATCCACATATGTGGACCACCCTTTAAACTAATGATGATATCTCATTCGCTTACTTCATCCAGCGTTTTGAGAAGGTCATCTTTGGTCAATTTAACTTTTATTTTTGCATCAGGATTTTGTTTAAGGGATTCAACCGCTCTCCTGACAGCCTTGAGCGCGGCTTTCTGACATATTCCAGCTATGTCGGCGCCGCCAAACCCCTCTGTCTGGGAAGCCAACCATTCTGGATTGATACCCTTTTCTAGAGGTTTGTTGCGTAAATGAACCCCAAAAATCTCGATCCTGTCCTGTTCAGTAGGCATGGGTATCTCGAATATCTCATCGAATCGTCCGGCTCTAAGTATAGCGGGATCTAATATATCCAAACGGTTGGTAGCTCCTAAAACCAGCACACCTTTGAGTTCTTCTATGCCATCCATTTCCGCCAGGAACTGACTTAGCACCCTTTCCGCAACATGAGAATCACCTGATGATCCGCCTCGAGCAGGAACGAGCGCATCAATTTCATCAAAAAACATTATACACGGGGAGGCCTGACGAGCTTTACGAAAAACATCCCGCACACCTTGCTCGGATTCTCCCACATATTTCGACAACAGGGATGGGCCCTTGACCGATATGAAGTTTACCTTGCTCTCGTTGGCTATTGCTTTTGCCAGCAATGTTTTGCCACAACCCGGAGGACCTGCCAGCATTATGCCTTTAGGAGGTTTGGCGCCGGCTTCTGTGAAAACTTCCGGAAACTTTAGAGGCCACTCAACCGACTCGACCAACCTGGCTTTTAGCTCGCTATGCCCCCCCACATCTTCCCACTTCACGTCCGGAACTTCTACAAACACTTCCCTGATCGCCGATGGCTCGACTTCCTTGAGGGCCGACATGAAATCGTCCATCCGGACTTCAAGTTTTGCCAGTTGCTCATAGGGTATTCCCGCCATTGCAAAATCGATGTTGGGTAATATCCTTCTAAGGCAAATCATGGCCGCTTCCCGGCACAGAGCTTCCAGATCGGCGCCTACAAAGCCATGTGTGATTTCGGCCAAATGCGGCATTTTGACATCTGACGCCAAGGGCATTCCCCGACTATGTATCTCGAGGATTTCGAGGCGGCCATTTCTATCGGGAATAGGTATGGCAATTTCACGGTCAAATCTGCCGGGCCTCCTCAGGGCTGGGTCAAGCGCGTTGGGGATGTTCGTGGCGGCTATAACGATCAGGTTTTGACGCTTGTTCAGCCCATCCATCAATGCAAGAAGCTGCGCTACAACCCTTTTCTCAACGTCCCCAACCACTTTTTCCCTTTGCGGAGCAATGGCGTCAATCTCATCGAGGAAAACTATGCTAGGACCTTTGGCGGCGGCTTCGGCAAAAATTTTTCTCAGGTGGGCTTCACTTTCACCATAAAATTTATGAACTACTTCCGGCCCACTAACCGAATAGAAATTGGCTTCAGTCTCGTTTGCAATTGATCTTGCGATGAGAGTTTTTCCGCAACCTGGGGGGCCATGTAACAACACTCCCTTGGGCGCATCGATCCCCAGTTTTTCGAAAACCTCAGGGTATCTCAAAGGAAGCTCTATCATCTCCCTGATTCTGTTTACCTGGGGCCTCAGGCCGCCAATATCCTCGTAGGACATGGCGCCGGGTGTTGTGGAACGATCTGAGGTCTTTCCAATGACTAGTTGGGTGGTAGGGTTTATAAGAACCGGTTCACCGGGTGAAACACTCTCTACCAGGAAATCTGCCGATCTGCTACCAAAGAGAGTGGCTCTGACAGAATCACCGACCACAACGGGCAGTCCATCAAGAAGGCTACCGATATATTCCAGGTCTCTCTCGGAGGTCGTGACGTTGATTGGGGAAAGAACCACCTTGTCAGCCGGTTTGCAGACTATTTTGGTTACCGTAACGTTTTCGTCAATTCCCGCTTTTGCGTTTTGCCTGGAAATCCCGTCCAACTGAATTCTGGACTGACCCCTCATTTCCTTGTAGGCGGGCATAGCCTTGCATACTGTTTTGCGTTTACCGGAAATTTCTACAATATCGCCAACATTAGCGTTGAGCCTTTCAAGATCCTCCGGACCCATTCTTGCAAAAGCTCGCCCTATATCCTTACCTAAGGCCTCAGAAACTTTAAGTTTTATCTCAAGCTTCTCTGTTTTTGCCATCTGAATCTCCTACATCAATTCTTTAGCTTGATCTCAACCATCCCATTGTTGCAGGAGTAGGACATTTTACTCTTGGGATAGGCCTTTGATAAAAGCACCTCTTTGCTGTATTTTTTGTCATCACGTTCTGCAGTTATGGATAAGACATCATCCTTGATATCGAGTTTCACATCTCCCTTACTTATTCCGGGCATCTCGGCAACAACCAGAGTGTGATCTTCCTCTTCAAAAACATCCACCAGAGGTTCTCTAACCTCCTGAACGAAGGTGCGTCCCGACTCTTTGTCTCTGGCAACATTGCCAAACGGCTCCACTTTTATTTTGTCTTCCCCTTGCTTGCCCCCTCCGAACCTCACATTAAAACCATAGACAGCCTTAAGGTCCTTTTCTCCGCCAAATTTAGGTATTTCGCCCGAGCTTTTGAGGGCTTGTCCCTTCTCGGCAAGTTCCCCCAACTTGTGTACCAAATCCGCCAGGCCTCCCAGAATTCCTCCAAAAGGCTGACCTTCACTATCTGAGGTGTCTTTAACTTTCTTCACCATCATCGTCCTCCGAATACAGTCGAATGCTGTATTGCTTAATTTTGGAATGCATAGTCTTGTAATCAATTTGCAATAACCGCGCCGCCTTTGCTTTGTTGCCTCCTGTCTTTCGGAGGGCTTTGAGTATTACTTTGCTTTCCACATCCGCAATTGACTTGTGAACAATTTCCCTTAACGACAGGCCTTCCCACTCGCCCGTTTCATCCTTCTTCTGAACCGGTTCATCCCTGGGCTGCTCAGAATCATGTATGGACAGGTGACGTGGATGAATATAATCGGTGGCCTGCAGCACGGCCCTTCTGATTGCCGCACGAAGCTGTCTGACATTCCCCGGCCATTTGTAGGTCGCTATCGCGGAAACACATTCAGCTGAGAAACCAAGGACATTCTTGTTCAACTCCACATTTGTGGCATGGATGAACCTTTCGGCCATGTGCATTATATCTTCCTTGCGCTCCCTGATAGGCGGTATAAATATGGTAAATTCACTAAGCCTGTAGAACAGGTCTCTACTGAACTGACCTGCGGCAACCTCAAGGTTGAGATCCTTGTTGGTTGCCACAATCAACCTGACATCCACTTCTACGGGTTCTCTTCCTCCCACCCTAAAAAAACTTTTCTCCTGAATTGCCCTCAACAGCTTGGTTTGGCAACTAACAGGCATATTCGCAACTTCATCGAGGAAGAGAGTCCCTCCCTGAGCCATCTCAAACTTTCCGGGGCGCGAACTCACAGCGCCGGTAAAAGCTCCTTTCTCGTAACCAAAAAGCTCCGATTCAAAAAGTGTTTCGGGGATTGCCCCGCAATCTACTGGTATTAGCGCCGCCTCTGACCGAAGACTCGCCTGATGCACCGCCTGTGCAATCAGTTCCTTGCCTGTTCCGGTTTCTCCCTGGATGACTACCGAGAAATCAGACGCTGACACAAGCCTCAGATCGGAAATTATCCTCGTCACCTCCTGACTAGGCCCCATCATGTCTTTGAGCTGCACTAGAGACAGGTCTTTCTTTTTCAGTAAAGGCGCCTTTTTCTTGCTAACAAGTGACCTCGTTGCTAGGGCTCTTCTGATTTTCTCAATCAACACCTGGTTATCAAGGGGTTTGGACAGATAATCGAAAGCCCCGTCCTTAATCGCCTCCACCGCCCCATGCACTCCGGAATATGCTGTCACCATTATGATAGGCAGCTCAGGACTCATCTGCTTTGCCTTCCTGAGAGCCTCCATTCCATCCATACCGGGCATTTTTACATCCAGAAGCACTACATCGGGCAATCCTAGACGGATCATATCCAACGCCATTTCCGCATCATGGGCCACCAGAGATGTGAATCCCGCCCGCTTTAGAACCCGAAACAGTATGTCGCAAAAATCCTTTTCATCATCGACTATTAGGATCTTGGCAAAGCCTGACGTCATTTATCCCTCGTTTTCAACATTTTTATGACCACCAATCCGGTTCAGAGCTCAGATCAAAATCTACTCCGAAGCTACTTCTAACTCCTGTTTCTCACGATGGTCGCCTACCAGCCTCAATCAAAACAGGAAATACCACTTCAATGTCTTCGGATAACCATGGCTTGATGTCATGGAGCATCCCAAGGAAAATAATTCCCAGTTCACCTTCGCCTAGTGTCTGATTAATTCTGGACGCTATAAACTGATCTCTCTTTTTCAAAATGTCGTCCTCAGACTCCCTAATTTTCTTCCCCATCCCTGGCTTTCCTGATGACTGGTTTTCCAAATGTTTCTTCGTAATGTCGTACTCGGCCATGAGCAAATCAATGGACTCTGTTCCCATTAAAATAGCTCCCCGCTCTACTAACCCCACCACAAGTAAATGGTTGCGACTCCCTGAGTCCGCAAGCTTCTTAATTATCTCGAACTCTTTCCCATTATTTGTGACGGGTAATCCGTCCTGATAAACCCTGGTCGTTGTTTCTTCAATTTGTACATTGGAGATAATTTCAGCAACCTGGTCCCAAAACTTATTTACCAGATCAATCTTTCGATTCCATGCGGTACGCCCCATTTTTCGCAAATACAGGCTCTTGACGGCATCGCCTAGTTTTCCCATATCCGCCGGTGTATGCACTATGGGAAAATATAACAACTTTCTGTCTAATTGCTGAGGCTTTGGTTCAATTTTCATGCTAACGCCCAAATTTTTAGAAAGAACAGGGGAAAGTATTCCATGGATGACAGACCATACGACTATGTAAAGTATACCATACTGATATTATTTTCCCTATTTTCGTGAAAAAGTGTTGTTTTTCAGGTATTATTGCAGTCTTATCGGACTTGACAGCGTGCGTGTGATATTTTTTTGGAGGCTTCTTATGACCTTTTTGCAATGCTCCGAGTGATTGTAGTTGCATTTCGGACCATTCGGCAGGGGCGCGTTTGTCATATCCGGGGTTCGTCCGACAGCATTTTTTGCCGGTGATAGACAAAGTAAAGCCTCGGGGGGCAGCGTTTGAAGATGGGACATGGAAACCCGAGGCTTTTCTGTAGAGCGGTCATGTGACTAAATGGCGAACTGACATAATTATTGAGCAAGTTACGTGCCATTAAACGTCATTAGGCCATCACAAAGATGAAATTAGAAGTTCGATTTCCCAACGTGGTATCATGGAAGTAATAATTTTAGGCAGCGGAACTGCCACGCCTCAGCTTGAAAGAAATGCTTCGGGTACGCTTGTGAGAACATCGTCCCTAAATGTTCTGGTAGACATAGGCCCTGGAATCATGCGTCGGTTGTGCGAAGCGCGTGTTGATTACAGAGAGATAGATGTTATTCTGCTGACTCACTTCCATCCTGACCACGTTTCCGATCTGGCGCCTTTTTTGTTCGCCCATAATTATGCGTATGGAACGATGAGATCGGAAGGGTTTTTTCTAATGGGCCCCTGCGGAGTGGAACAACTGTACGGAGGATTGGTCAATATATATGGCTCATGGATAGTTCCGAGTTCCAACCGACTTATGATTAGGGAACTGAATGAATCCAGGCCTGACGATTTTTTTTTCAAGGGAGTAGAGATCGTTTCTAGTCCAGCCGAACATTCGAGACCCTGCATCTCGATCAGGATAAATGACCATGGGAAAAGTGTTACTATTTCGGGCGACTCAGCGTATTCCGACAATCTGGTAACATTGGCATGGACAACAGACGTTTTTGTATGTGAGTGCTCAATGCCTGACGAAAACATGATTTCAGGTCATTCAACTCCATCCATCGCCGCCAGAATGGCTTCCCTGGCAGAAGCAAAAAAACTTGTGCTCACACACTTTTATCCGCCCTGTGACCAGGTTGACGTGGTTGCGCAAGCTTCCCTTTTTTATTCAGGTCCTATTGTTAAATCTGAAGATTTGTTGAAAATAGAGATTTAGCCTATGAACCGGCAAACGGGCGCCTTAATTTTTTGACGTGACAATCCGTATAATGATTAAATGATTTACTCCAATTCACGTTCCAGGAATTTAGAATGAAAGACAGGTTACGCCGTGTCCTGACAAAAAGGGTTTTCACGGTATTCATAATAGCGCCGTTAGTAATTCTTGCCCAGATACCGATATTCTTGTTTGGAGCGGTTGCAGGCACGTTTATGGTAATTTCGAGGCAGTTGCCGGAAATTCCAGAACTTGTCTCTTACCAGCCAAAAACTGTGTCAACCTTCTATTCTGACGACGGGACGGTCATTGGGGTTTTTTACAGGCAGAAAAGGTTTGTAGTAGATTTGAATCAAATACCCCCCAATGTGATCAACGCATTTTTGGCGGCGGAAGACTCTCGATTCTTCGAACATCAGGGAGTTGATCACTATGGCATATTGCGAGCCATGGGTAGAAACATTGTGGCGGGAAGAATTGCCCAAGGCGGTAGCACTATCACGATGCAGGTCACAAGGAATTTTCTACTAACCCGTGAGCGGACTTTTTCACGAAAATTCAAGGAAATGATTCTGGCTGCGCGACTAGAAAAGGTCTGGGGAAAAGAAAAAATCCTTCATGTATATTTGAATGAGATATACCTCGGGGAGGGTTGTTACGGAGTTGAAGCGGCTTCGAGAGGCTACTTTGACAAGCCCGTCGAACACCTTACCATTGCTCAGGCCGCCTTGTTGGCCGGTTTGGTGGCAAGCCCCGCCCGGTTCAATCCTTTCAAGAGTGAGGAGCTTGCGCGTCAGAGACAGATTACAGTGCTCGGTAGAATGCTCCGGGCCGGGTTTATTAATGAGACTGAATACAACCAGGCCAAAGACGAGCCTTTGACTTTTCGGAAGGCAATTGTCCGTCCATTTGACCTTGCCCCGGATTTTACCGAGGTGGTTCGGCGTTATGTAATCAGGAAGTACGGAGAAGACAAACTTTACAACGATGGATTAAAAGTATTCACCACCTGCAAGCTGGACTTCCAGAAGAGAGCTCTTGAGGCTATGGACAAGGGCCTGGAGGAATTAAAGGTCAGACAAAAGCATCTAGCCATCCTTCGCACCATTCCACAAAACGAGATTTCGGATTTGCTCGGAAGACGTGTCACTCCGACACTCACAGATAATAAAATATATCAGGGCGTTGTCGTTCGTGTTATCCCGCAGAAAACTGGTGAGGCTTTCCTCGAGGTAGCTATAAGCAAGAAGCTAAAGGGCAAAGTCAGGGTTGAGAAATCATCCGCATCTGTTTACAAAATTGGTCAAGTGCTGGCCCTCCGGTTCAACAAATTTGTTGACGATGTTCCCGAGTTTTTTCCTGATGACAATCCAAGGCTTCAGGGAGCGTTAGTCTGCATCGAAAACAAAAATGGAAATGTTCGGGCGCTTGTTGGGGGGTCTTCCGGAGAACATTTTCAATTCAATAGGGCGGTGCAAGCAAAGCGACAACCTGGAAGCGCGTTCAAGCCGATCATTTACTCCCTGGCTTTTGAGCAAAAAAGCTATAGTCCGGCCACGGTCATAGTTGACGAACCCATTGTGGTGGATCTGGACGGCGCAGATGAGGAGTGGGAGCCCAAGAATTCGAGCGGCAATTTCATGGGGCCTATGAGCCTGAGAAGGGCTCTGGAACTTTCGCGAAATATTTGTACCATAAAGATTCTCATGGATGTGGGGCTGGGGCCAGTTCTGGATTTGGCAAAAAAGATGGGGATCACATCTCCGATGGGGCGCAATCTCTCTTTGAGCCTGGGAACCTCAGAAATGACCCTCATGGAATTAACCAGCGCTTATACGGTTTTCCCCAATAACGGGATTCATGTTGAACCCATACTTGTAAGACGTGTCGAAGACAGGTTCGGCAATGTTCTAGAAGACCACTCGGAAACGCCGGTTCTTGATGAATCGGAAATACCGGCGCCAACGCCGAGGGATGAGTTCAAGGAACTCTTCGTGCAAAATGTTCAGCGCGTTTCGCAAAACAGCCGTCCCTTGGCAAAACAGGCATCGGCTAAATCAAATCCTTTTGAAACCTCTGTGGGTGTTCAAACTAAAATGATGTCGCAGGTGGATTGGGAAGAAGACGATCTCCTTCATGAACCATCACGGTCCAAGGCGGTTCTTTCGCCACAATCGGCCTACATAATGACATCCTTGCTTCAGGGTGGAGTTCGGCAGGGAACTGGCGCAAGAATGGGGCAGTATTTGAAACGAAAAGACCTCGCCGGAAAAACCGGCACGACCAATAATGCCGAAGACACATGGTTCTTGGGATTTAATCCCGATTTCACCACAGGCGTCTGGGTCGGTTTTGATGAAAAAAGACCCCTTGGACGCAGAGAAGAAGGCTCTCGAGCCGCATTACCGGTCTGGGCTTATTTCATGAGGGAGATATTACAGAACAGGCCTGAACGTGAATTTGGCATCCCTCCACAAATAACTTTCAAAGACCTGCTTACATTTTCAGCAGACCAAAAGGACAACAACACCCCAAGGCTGGTTAGAGAGCCCATATATACGCCATTTGACGGTTTGACCCTCGTCATGGCGCCTATGGATGTTCCCGAAGCAATGTCGGCGAATCCCGGAGGAGCAGTCCAGGCGCTGCTTGGCAACAATTCGGTTTTCGGAGGACCTGTATTTGGTTTCTTTCCAAATACTTCCAGTTCCTCTTTCGTTCCGGTCACTCCTAACACTACCGACGCGCCCAACACTAATCAGTCCGGCATCAAACCGAGCCAAAGTTTACCTCAACCTGAAAACAAAGCCCCTAACCAAGCCCAGGGCGCCTTGGTCAAGCCAGAGTTAGCGCCTGTCAGGGGGCCTGTCCATAATCCACAGGCGTCCAATCGTCCAAAGTTACCTGTGTCTGATACTAAAGTCGATCCCAGAACCAGATGAGCCATTAACATTAGGGAATATTTCACTTAATCGGGAAAACGAATGCGAATAGGAGTGGCGATTAGTGGCGGAATGGATAGCGCAACAGCGGCTCTTTTGCTTCAGAACGAAGGTCACGATATTGTTGCGCTTTACATGAGACTTGTTGAGGATTCCGAGACCGCAATAGCCAACGCACATAAAGTCGCAGGTTTGATTAAGACGCCATTGCATGTCATCGACCTGGTCAATGATTTCAGGAAATTAGTGCTGGGGCATTTTGTTCAGGAGTATCAAGTTGGTCGCACCCCGTCACCATGTCCGCGCTGCAACCGATTCATCAAGTTTGATATTTTGGGTAAACACGCACGGGAGATGGGATGCGAAAAAATTGCTACGGGTCACTATGCGCAAATTTTGGAGAAAGACGGAAGGCTAAACCTTGTCAAAGCTCGTGACACAACCAAGGACCAATCATACTTCCTGTTTATGTTAACTCCTGAAATTCTTGAGCGCACAATTTTTCCCCTGGGGAACTGGAAGAAGACACAAGTCAGAAGTTTTCTCAAAGATATCGACCTGGTTTTTTCACAAAGCAAAGAGTCTCAAGAACTTTGTTTTATAGAAAATAATGACTACGTGAGTTTTCTTCAAGAAATGGGGTGTCGTTCGGCCCCTGGCCCAATTATGGATTCTCGTGGGAACATTCTCGGGGAGCACACCGGAATAATAAATTACACTGTAGGACAGAGACGCGGTCTTGGTGTTTGTGGTCCGTATCCGCGGTATGTGCTTCGTATAGATCATAAAGCAAACTCGGTCGTGATAGGATTCAAGGATGAAACACTGGTTAAAGGGGCAACAATTTGTGACCTCAATATCCTCAGGCCTGATCTGGACTTGTCTAATCAAGATCTTCATGTAAAAGTCAGGTCCACATCCCGGCCTGTGCCATGCCGGATAAAAAATATCGATCTCGATCAGCTTGATTTTGAGTTTTTTGAACCGCAGTCTTCAGTAGCGCCCGGCCAGGCGGCGGTATTCTATCTGGAAGATACCGTAGTGATGGGGGGGTGGATTAATGCGACTTTTTAGAGAGGGGCTTTCATGAACCAGGTATCACCAGACCGGGAATGGCTAAAAAAGGAACAATTGCTGGCCAATACTATTATCACCGCCGCGCATCAGGCGGACTTCGTTTATGTTGGTTTTTCAGGCGGAGTAGATTCCAGTTACCTGCTTTTAAAAACTGTTGAAGTTCTTGGGAGCCAAGGGGTGGTGGCGGTCACAGTCAACGCGCCGACCTCGTCGTCCCAAGACATTCATGAAGCTACCCGATTTGCCAAACAAATTGGAGTTAAACAAATAGTTCTAGACGCTCCGGAATTCAACAACCCGATATTTATAGAGAATAACCCTCTGAGGTGCTACCACTGCAAGCGTTCAAGATATGAAGCGATTCTAGGACTCCATGACAACTCTTACCGGATCACCATGTTTGATGGAACCCAGGCAGATGACAACCCACTTGATCGTCCCGGGTCGGTCGCAATTAAAGAACTTAATGTCGTGACCCCTCTGGCAGACTCTGGGATTACCAAGCAGGAAATACGCGCCGAACTGATAAGGCTTGGTTTCAACGCGTTGGCGTCAAAGCAGGCCGAACCATGCCTAGCCACCCGGATTCCTTTCGGAAGACCAATCCTGGAAAAGGAATTGGAAATGGTAAGGTTCGGGGAGAAAATCCTGAAGGAGCGTGGTCTAAAAATCTCTCGCTTGCGACATCACGGCAATTTGGCCCGAATAGTCACAGACGAATCGGGCATACGAATGCTGTTGACTGACAACGTCTTGAGGCGGGAAATATCGCTACACCTGAAGAACCTCGGTTTCATGTTCGTAACAATGGATATGGAAGAATATGGCAGCGTTGGTTAATGGAGAGTGTCGTGACGGATCTCAGGGATCAATAACAGCGACGCATTCAAATAACGTTAAGAAAGGATTTCTATCCCAGCCATGGGAACTGGCCAATAAAAAACCCGGAATAATCCGGGTTTTTGTCACACGTTATGTGAGATCGATTAGTATCTGTTAAGAGCCATCTTGCCAAGGCCGGCTCCCCTACCGGCATTCGGGCCGCCGCCAAATCCCTTGCCACAACCGCCACCGACTCCACATCCAAAGCCGCCTGGTCCCAATTTTTCTTTCTGTTCCGGAGTCAGGATGGATCTAAACTTTGTTCCCATGGTCCTGGCCTCAGCTCTCATCCTGTCCTGAATTGCCCATATTTCTTCTCTTTTCTTGGTAAGAGCGCCCTCATCCGCCGGTTTCTTTGAAGCCAATTCCATCATTTCGATTTTCTTTTGGGCCGACTCGGCTCGCAGCGCTTCCTGTTTCTTGAGAAATTCTGTTCGCATTACATTCATCTGATCTTTTTGTTCTGCTGTTAACTGTAGATTTCCCATCGCAGGACAATTGCCGCAACCTCCCATACCGCCACCCATACCGCAACCGCCACCTGGTCCCCACGCAAATGCCGTGGTCGCTCCCAAGAAGGCTATCATCGCCACCAAGCCTACGATCGTCTTCGAAAAACTCATCTGTATGTCTCCTTTTTCTTTAGTGGACTTATTGTCCTTTATCTTCTCTGATAGGTATTACACCCCAGATGGAAAAAACTCGCGCGACATTCTTTGTCACGCTAAAATTTCAGTAAAAACATGGTCTCAAACCCAGCAATTAAATTAGGGTTTGGGCAATACCCTGTCACTGGCGGCATATTCTACAATATTTTTCAGATTGTAACGCGCTTGAGCCTTTTGGGATGGATCTACGCACTGATGTGGAAAAAATGCTTGAGAGGCGTTCTTTAAGTATAGAAACTTGGTTGGTATGACAGCGTCTCAATGGTCAAGATTGTTGGAGCGCCTGGGATATTGTCACACTCTTCACGGAACTTCAAAATTGTGAAGATTCCGGCCTTCAGGACCGGAATCTTGCGATCGATATTTTTCAAAAGGGTTTTACTGGACGAAAAGAAGAGTGGCAAAACAGGGCAGGTTTTATTAATTTTATTTAATGTCCCCATCGCTTTCCTGGAACATTCGTCCTTTCCCCATGCGTCCTCCGAACCTCATGGCAGGTCCCATGCATGACCGATTCTTGACGTAAACAATGAGCGCCTGTCTTTTTTCATCAGGAAGTTCAACCAGGGCCTTGCTCAGCCTGCCCAAAGCTTCTCTCTCCATTTTTTCCCTGAGGGTCATGAGTTCCCTGATCGTATTTTCAGCGGGGGTAAGGTCGCCTGGAGTTTTTGCTATCTGATCAATTAGTTCTGACTGTTTTTCTCTAATCAATCGTCGCGTCTCTTGAACGCCGGAACGCCCCTGTTTTGACCAAACTTGCGATATCTGCTTGAAATCACTTTCGTTAAGCATAGGACATTCTGCGACAGGCGGAGTTACATTTCGACGATCAATCCAGACATGCCACCCTATCACGACAGCCACTGTCAGGTTCAGGAGCAAAGAAAAAACGAGAATACCTATGAACAAAGCCCTTTTCATTTTGGCTGATCTCCTTGATTCATATCACCAAAAATATCAGAGACGTATTCAATTCCATTTGGTATTAGCAGTTCAAGCGTGGTCTCGGGACTTTGATCAAGGAAAGCCTGGGTTAATGTCTTGCCTGCGATGTTGCCGACTCCGACAGCCAGCAATGCTACCAATGCATAAACAGGGACTCGCTTCCAGAATACGGGCGAATGTTCGGGGACGATTCCTTTCCGCTTTTGTGCAATCCTGTCCTTGACACTCTGCGCCAGCGCCGTATCTGGCGCTACGCGCAGGGCGGCATTCAGGGTCATTTCAATGCGTTCAGCCCTTTCATAAAACCTGGAGCATTCCGAGCACGACTGGAGGTGATCAAACAACGCATCGCGATAATTACCCGGCAATTCCTTGTCGATCAGTTTCGATATCTGTTTTTGGAATTCTTTACACTTCATTGTCTTTCCCTCCGTACCTTCATACCTGCCCAAAAGAAAAAACTCGCGAAAATGTTTCATTTTTCCATCAATTCGAGCAATTTTTTCCTGCCTCTGAAGATTAGCGATTCTACTGACGACACAGAAACTCCCATAATTTTTGCTATCTCGTCGTAACTCATGTTTTCCTGGCTCTTTAGGAGCAAAGCCGTTTTTTGACGTTCGGGAATTTGTTTTAGCGCCTGGTTTAACATCCCGAATCTTTGTTTGAGTGACAAGATAGTTTCAGCATCTTGCGATTCGGCGGACATTGGATTGAAACTAAATTCGGGTTCGGGATCGTCTTCGTCTCGGTCTCCAAAAAACTGAAGGGCTTTTCTTTTTATGGACGCCAATGTGTTGATGCTCTGGTTACGGGCAATTGTTAGCGCCCATGTCTTGAAATTCGCCTTTTCTGAAGAATATCGGTCCAGGTTTTTAAATATCCTTAAGAAAGTCTCCTGAACCACGTCTTCAGCTTCTGAGTGGGAATTGGTTATGCCCCGGGCTAATCGGTATACATGTGGAGTAAATCGCTCAACCAGGACATCAAAGTGAGCCTCGGAACCTTTTTGGGCCTCTTCCAGAATCTGCTCGTCAGTTAATTGTTCAAATCTTGGCATAATTTGGTATCAGTTGTTCTTGTATTGATTCCTAATGAAGTTAGGTCTTCAAAAGCCGCGCGTTTTGTCAAACCCTTGAGTAGTAATATTTCAGTCTATAATAAGAAACATCACGTTTAGCTAACTATATGAGCTTTGACAAATCTCAAATTCCGGAGTTTTGGAGCATCCCTTTTTATTCCCATGATCAAAGGTCTAAATACAGATGAGTCAATATCCTAAATCATAATTTACCCCATTACAAAAAACATTCAGTCTTACAGTAGGGGTTCAGGATTTTTCGTCCTTGATTTTTCTGTCCAACCGGTCCTTGATAGTTGCTTCAAATCCGCGGTCAGTCGGGAAATAGAATCTCTTGCCGACAAGCTTGTCGGGGAGATGCTGTTGATCAACCTGAGCATCAGGAAAATCGTGGGCGTACTTATAACCTTTACCGTAACCGATTTCCTTCATAAATTTTGTTGGCGCGTTTCTGATGCACATAGGAACCGGCAATGCTCCGGAATGCCTGATTTCGTCTTTTAGAGAAATGTATGCGGCTTCCAGACTGTTTGATTTGGGAGAGCATGCCAGGTAGACGACCGTTTGAGCAAGCGCCAGAGCGCATTCCGGCATACCGATGTACTGACATGCCTGAAAAGCTGCGACGGCCATGTTCAGGCCTTGAGGGGCCGCTAGTCCAACATCTTCACTAGCAAAGCGAACAAGCCTACGCGCAATGTATAGCGGGTCTTCCCCCCCATCCAGCATTCTGGCCATCCAGTATAATCCACCGTCAGGATCGCTATCTCGCAATGATTTGTGCAATGCGCTGATTAAATTGAAATGCTCTTCGCCACCCCTGTCATATCTTATGTTTCTGCCCTGAGCCGAATCTTGGGTCGTTTTAAGGTCGATTACCGGTCTTTTCCGCAGGTTTGCCTGAGAAGCAGAGACTTCCAGAATGTTAAGGGCTTTTCTGGCATCGCCATCGCTGACGGAAGCGATGAAATTGGCGGCATCCTCGTTTATTTCCAGATCAAGCCCCCCCAACCCCTTCTCTCTGTTGGTCATGGCATTTTGTATTATTTTCAGCAAATCATTGTGACTCAATGGTTCGAGGATGAAAACCCCCAACCTGGACAGAAGCGCCGAATTGACCTCGAAACTCGGGTTCTCGGTTGTTGCTCCGATCAGTGTTATGGCGCCATTTTCCACATGCGGCAGGAGATAATCCTGCTGAGCTTTGTTAAACCGGTGAATTTCATCAAGAAAAAGTATTGTTCTGGTTCCCGTGGTTTTTAGGTCAAGACTGGCCTGAATCGCTGATTCCCTGATTTCTTTTACCCCGGCGCTAACAGCCGAGAAAGGAAGAAACCTGGAATTCGAAGACTTCGCAACAATTTGTGCAAGAGTCGTCTTCCCGGAACCAGGAGGTCCCCAGAAAAGCATTGAAAAAAGCTTGTCCCTTACAATAGCCAGCCTCAATGGTTTGTCGGGACCGATGATCGCGTCCTGCCCAACAAATTCGTCAAGGGTTTGCGGTCGCATCCGGTCCGCCAAAGGTTTGCCAGCGTCAACACTCCTGAGATTTTCGAAGAGTTCCATTCAATCTCTTTATTAAATCAGTGTAGTGACAACAAGCCTACATCAAGAGAAAATGTGGAGCAAGCCCGTTTACTTGTAGCATCTCAATAAGGGCTAAATTTGATAGATTTTGTATTCGATTCATGGTACTTGAGAAGTCGGTTTCAATATCCTTCCAGATGGAGCGGTCATGCAGGGTGTCGGACTTATTATAAAGAGAAGCGCCGATCAGGCATTAGACCTTTCTGAAAAAATTTGCAGATTTCTCAGGCAGCGTGGGGTGAGAATAGTTTTTGAGAAATCCTGTTCTGATCTTGCGACGGTCTGGGGAGCAGAATCGTCGGATAAACTGGCCGATAGCGTCAATCTGATAGTTTCCCTGGGTGGAGACGGAACTCTGTTACAGGCTGCTGCGCAACTCGATTCCAGGACTGTTCCTGTTTTAGGGGTAAACCTCGGAAGAGTTGGATTCATGGCAGAAATTGCTCCGGAAGAGGCACTGAACGAGATTGAACAAGCTCTGGAAGGACGATCATCTCTCGGCAAGAGAATGATGCTGTCAGTTTCAGCTCCTGATGGTAAGATCAGGAAATCCCTGAATGAAGTAGTGATACATTGGACCGGCATAGCCCGGATTATTGACCTTGGAATCAAGGTGGGATCGGGCAGGGATATGGAACTTCGGGCCGATGGTTTGATAATTTCGACCCCCATCGGATCAAGCGCTTATTCCTATGCGGCTGGGGGCCCCCTGGTACATCCCGACGTCGAAGGAATACTACTGACACCTATCTGCCCTTACTCAGGACTCAAGAGACCCTTGTTGGTTCCTCCGGATCTTCCCATTCAACTAACCCTTAGCAAAGGTGAGAATTTCACTATGACCATTGATGGCCACACACACGTCTCGATGGCTCAGGGGGCATCCGTAATCATTGAAAAGTCCCTGTTTCCTTTTATTATAGTCAAATCCAGAAAGAGGGATTATTTTGATGTGCTTGACGCAAAACTAGGCTTGGTGCGTTAATTATCGCCGACAATTGTTCCGTTCAGCGAGATCTTCCAACCGGTTCAAATTTGTTATATAAAGTGGTGGACTAAACCACAGTTGAAGTTTTCATGCTTAGATACTTAAAAATCTCCAATTTTGCTATTATCGACAATATTGAGATAGAATTTCGGGAAGGTTTTAATACCCTCACGGGAGAAACAGGCGCCGGTAAGTCAATACTTATTGGAGCGCTTGGCATCCTGCTGGGGGCAAAGAGTTCTTCTGAAATTATCAGATCAGGCTCGGATGAAGCTCGGGTCGAAGGGATTTTTGAGCTGCCTGACAACTTTGAATGGCAGGATGAAACTCTCGCCAGTTTAGCAGGCGCCAAAGAAATAATAGTTTCGCGTAGAATCAATTCGTCTGGACGTTCCAGGTGCCTGGTCAATGGCGAACTTACCCCCATTACCTTCCTCCAAAAACTTGCGCCGCATCTGGTCAATATTTTTGGGCAGCATGCAAGCCATGTGTTGCTGAACCCCGAACAACATACGGAAATTCTAGACCGTTGCCAGAACCTGTATCCGCTCAGGGATAAGGTAAGAGAACTTTTCACGGAACTCAGGAACTCCCAATCAGCATTTCTTAGGCTGGAGAAAAAATTTCTGGATGCAAAACGCAGAAGCATGGAGGATGCTGAAACAGTCGAGGAACTGTCATCAGCTCAATTGAAGGAATCTGAAGAAGATAATCTTATAACCGAACGTGATCTGCTCAAGAAGGCAGTTCAAGTCAGGGAACGTTCGTATGAAGCCTATCAGTCTTTGTACGGAAAGTCGGGTAGTGTTCTCGAGTCTTTGTCCGAGATCAAAAAAAACATTCAGTTTCTGTCATCCGTCAATCCCAAGCTACTGGACGTTCAGAACAATTTTGATGAGGCATCTTACAGGCTTGAAGATGTGGCTCTTGAATTGAGAAATATTTCCGAAAATTTTCGCAGCGATCCTAAAAGACTTGAATGGATAGAAGAACGTCTTGGGCTTATCAGAAAACTAAAGAAAAAACACTCTACAGATTTGCCGGGACTCTTAAAAATTCTCAATGAGCTTTCTCGGGAGGCCGGAGACATCTTTGAGCTGGAGAAGGCAGTAAAAACAAAAAAAAGTGAGCTAGAAAGCAGCACTAATTCTTATTTGGATGAGGCAAAAAAGCTTTCTGAATTGCGCGAGCATGGAGCTATCAATCTGAAGAAGTCTATGGATTCTGAGCTAAAAGCTCTGTCGATGGCCGAGGCCAGATTTGAGGTAGTTACTCACAGGCTCGAAGCAAATCAAATGTCTCCATCCGGACTCGAGACCGTTGAATTTTATTTGCAATCAAACCCTGGAGAAACAGCCAAACCTTTGTCCAAGATCGCATCCGGAGGAGAGCTTTCCCGCTTGATGCTCGCATTGAAGGCCCTCGAAATTCAGCAAGGCAAGGGTTCAACGCTAATATTCGATGAGGTGGACGCGGGCATAGGCGGTCATACGGCGGTAGCGGTAGCCGAACGGCTTGCCAGTATTGCAAGATACCAGCAAACTCTATGCATTACGCACCTTCACCAAATCGCTGCCAAGGCTGATCATCATCTTGCGGTGCGTAAATCCGTAAAGGATGGTAGAACATATCTTGAGGTTACAGAGTTGAGCCCGGAAGGCCGCGTTGATGAACTCACCCGTATGCTTGGAGCTTCATCAGACGCCAAACCGGTGCGAGATCACCTTAAACGGATGATGAAAAGCCGTGGCAATGGAGTTTAAATTTTGATCCGCAAGGCAATGTTAAGCGATGTCAAAACTATTCACAAAATAATATCCGGACAGGCGCGTCACGGGCATGTGCTTGCTAGGGCAATGACCGATCTTTACGCTCAGATAAGGGATTTCACAGTACTTGTCGATGAAAGTTCTGGCGAAATAGTTGGATGTGGAGCTTTGAGAATAGTATGGGAAGATTTGGCCGAGATTCGGTCTGTTGCGGTTCGGTCTTCATTTCAGAAGACCGGTCTGGGAAGCCGATTGATCGAATCTCTGATTCAGGAAGCAGACGCCATGGGAATAAGGAGAGTATTCGTCCTGACATACAGGGTCAGGTTGTTTGAGCGGCTTGGCTTTCAACAAATGGATAAAAACATGCTTCCCCACAAGATATGGGCTGATTGCATCAATTGCCCAAAATTCCCGGAATGCGACGAAATTGCCTTGGTCAGGAATCAGGATTGATAAAAGGTACCATAATTTTCAAAACCACCAGTCTTGTATTGGTGAGAATCAGGACTTTCATGAAAAAACAATCCTTCTCGTTTGTATTGGTAGCTGGCACATTGACGTTTGTGATGACCCTGATCGTTTGTTCAGGGTGTGGAGTTATCAATCCTGGCAAATGGAAAGGCATAGAAACCACATCAAAGGACGAGCAATATTACTTGGTTAAGGATGTTTTTCTGACTCCGGGGTCTTCAGCCGCTGCAAAAGAGAGTTTCGATCATAATGTAAATGAGACCGTGAATCTGTTTTTCGTGCCCAGGAATGAGACCAACAAATATACCGCGGAATCCATATGGTACGATCCGTCTGACCAGGAATTTAGAACCATCAGGACTACCTATGATTCCCAGAGTGAAGGCAAAAAGGGAGTGGAGAGAAAATCCGGTGGAACTACGAGAATCCACACCATGCCGACGGCTGTTCTCTACAATCATAAGCCTGGTCTGTGGCGAGTTGAACTTCTCCTTGACGGAAAGCTGGCCCGACGCCTCAGTTTCTCCGTGAGGTAAATTAAAGCTTTATTGATCATTTTAGAATCAGCGGGGATCAGCCTGTCCTATCATGTGTCATCACAGCACTCTCAAACACCCTCTTGCGAAGTTAATCCTAAATTGATAAAATATAAAATAGCCCTAATACTTGGAGGCTTAGTGAAAACCTCTAATTTTACAATGAAGTTTTTTCTGTGTATTATTCTGGTTCATTTCGCTATTTCATCTGCTGTTTCAGATCGCCTGTATGCTCCTGAACATCTCTGGCGCAAAAATATAGCCGAAAAATCTGATCCAGTTGATATCGCTGACACTCACCTCGGCATTCCCTATAGGGATGATGGGGCATTAGATGATCAGGGAGTTTTCACCACTTTCGACAGCACCAATCGGCGGTTTGACACTCCCGGTCTTAACTGCAGCGGACTGGTGGTGTCTGTGGCCAGATACCTCTATAACAAAAACTGGTCATTGCAGGATGTCTCGCGTGACCGTCAGAACAATAGCGGTAATGGGGCCCCACTTGGTCAAGATTGGGATTTCGGATATGACCTCATTCTAAATCTCGCCGATGGACACAATCCCCGGGTCATCATGCCCGACGGTCGGCCTTACGATCTTAAAAACGCCGACGGCGTTTCTCTGAGAGGTTTTGACCTTGATGACACGACATCATGGAACAAGGTCCTTTCAAAGATGAAGCCCGGGAAAGTCTATTTTGGTAGCATCAGCAGGCCCACCAACCAAAAGGGCTACAAGTTACTGCATTACCATGTTGTATTGATGATCCCGGACAACAGCGGCGCTGTATGGCTTTATCATGCCACTAGGCGTAGTAATGCGCATAAAATGAATGTTAAATCCGCTCAGGGCTTGAACAGATTCATGAGTCAGTTCAGAGGAGCCCGCGGGGACGAAAAACAAATACTGATCGTAGAAGCTGACCTTCCGGATTTGAGCGCTCCGGTTCAAGCTGTCACAGATAATGCCGGCAAGGCGTTTGTCCAGAATCAGACTCAAACGGCCAGCGATGCAGGCGTTGGGACTGAACCGAGGAACATTGCATCAACCCAGAATTTAAACCTGATAGCCCAAAATCCCTCCACCGAGACTCAACCCCAAGATTATGCGGCGCAAAAACCAGCGGCCTCAAAAGGGCCGGATATTGAAATAACCCATCTTGCCGGCAAGGTTTTTAAATCTTTCCCGGAATTAATGTCCCATGTTCCGAAGTTCGCTGATGACAGGAAAGAATCGATAAAATTCTGGTTCCGTAACCAGGGTAGCGCTCCCAAAAATCTGGAAATAAGACTTAGGGGGCCCCAGACCGACGTTAACAGAAACCTTGCGATGCCTCCGGGTGGAGTAGATCTGGAGGTTAAGTTTCCGGGTGATTTTGGGTCTGCCAGACGCGGTTCTCTACTTGAAGGTGAATACCTCATTGAGACAAAAATAGATGGAGCGGACTGGACCGCCAATCTCTTTGAAATCGCAAAACCGCGAGAGGCCTTTCCAAAGATTCTGAATGTCAAAATCCCTTCTGATGTTCAATCCGGAAAAACTTTCACCGTAACGATTCAGGCCCAGAACCAGGGAGCGGAATCTGATTACGGAGGCATCACGATATCATCACCTGACCCCTCGGGCTTAAGGATTGCTTCTGCAAAACCCGGAAAGGTATATGCTCCTGGCAGCACCGTGCTCTCTGTTTTGTCCGATAAAATAAAAACCAAGGTCCCAATGGCCGAGCTCTGGATAGAATTATGGGCTGAAAAAAAGGGTTACGAGATGCAGGTTCAGGTAACCGCCGGACGGCCTGGAACTTACCCCATTTATGTCAGATGCGCCCTGAGAGGTGTCAACGTAAAAAGTAGCGTCATCCTGATGGATCCCCCAATGAGCAAAACTGTTGACCAGCAGGGGTTCCCTGTTGATGTTTATATGGTTAATGTAAGATAATATATGGTCAGGAATTGTTTAATGACTATTTTCTATCATGGTAATGACCACTTGCATATCGTCTGGAGGTTCTTCATGAAAGCGGTGTCGCATCTGTCAGGATTATTACTTGCTGTAACTATTATGTTTCCAATACTTGCAAATGCCGCTGTCAAGGAAGAGCCATGGTCTGAGATAGAAGCGCGGACAAAATTCCTTCGTACGAAGCATTATATTGAAGTTGTTCGAGTTCATTCCAATGTTTATAAGAGCGCTCGCGCAAAGGGCGGTCAGGACATTCCAGGACCTTTCCCTGTCCATGTTGTGTTACCGGAAAATTACGAAACAGACCTTAACCGACGTTACGGAGTCGTTTACCTCCTTGGTGGAAAATCCGGATGGGACAACGGGCCCGAACTCGGTGGGGCGACATACTGGTCTGTTTGGTGTAAGACACCGTTGGTGATGGACAATCTCAAGTCCGGAAATCTAACTCCGGCCAGCTTTCAGGAAAATGTTAATGATCGGGAATTGAGAATGTTCAACCAGTGGCTCCGGGAGAACCCGTATGACGACATTATTGCGGTATCATTATGGAACCCGGGTGGTGGCGCTACTGCGCAATATGAAAAGTATCTCATTGATGAAGTGATACCGTTTATAGACGCGCATTATCGTACGGTTCCCGACCGAAGATTCAGGGGCATAGATGGGGCATGCGCCGGCGCCGCTCAGGCCATCATGATATCAGCCAGACGCCCGGACATTTTTGGTTACGCTGGTGGGCAACAAACCGATCTCGGTAGCTATCCCATGGTTCCAGACGTCTGGAGAAGTAATGTAGCTCGAATTAAAAAAGCCGGCGGCATCGTTTACAATATCAATACGAACACTAAAGATGGATGCAACACATACAGTAATCGCGGGCGTCTGTACGAACTTGTCGAGGACATGAAGGCCGCTGGTTTTCCTGTCACAGTAAATGTTTTTGAGAGCTGCGGACATGGATATTGCGCCTACAGGTACCCTAATGGCCATCAGGCGCTCTATTGGTTTTCAAGACAGTTTTCCAACAACATGAAGGCCCTCGGGATTAATCAGAACCTCACACCAGTTGTTAAAAACACCGTCGCCGATGAGGATGCTTCAAAACCAAAACAGGCTAGTTCCGGGGATAAAGTAAAACCATTCCCCGCTTTGTGGTAGCACGTTGAGGAAAAAACAGCTTAATTCGAGGCATCTCCTTATATTCAACTAGTTTCTCTTATGTTTGTTTGTTTCTTGCGTAGCAGACATGTCAAATACAAAATCCTGTTGCTTGATGATCTTGCTTCTCGTATTCGGGCCATTGGCCTGTGTTGGATGTTCAGACACTTCCGAAAAAAAGGCATCCCTGAGTGAACCAATAACAGTTACTGAGAGAGTGGGAAAAGGTCGTGTGATACAAGAGGCCCCATCTGATCCAGGAAAAGAACCATACATCCAAGGTTCAAAACAGAAACAGGATCTAGAGGATACCCAACCCGCTATTGAAAAGGTTGGAAATTTCCTGACGCCAACTGAATATTTCTCCATACCGTCCCGACACTTTTCTGAAGCAATTTGCGCTGTTAGCCTTCCCCAAGATTACAACAACGATCCCACAAGGAAATATCCATTGGTTGTGGCCTTTGGAGGCGCAGGGGAATGTATGCGCAGCCCGCGACAGGGAGCTCTGGCCTGGGTTCACTATTACAGGGCCGATGAAGCAGCAAATGCGCTGTCTTCCCAGAATCTTAAATCGTCAGACTTCAGGGGATTGGTAAACAAGGACCAGTTGGAAAAATTCAATCGGAGTCTTCAAACTTCCCCATACAAAGGCGTTGTTCTAGTTTGTCCATATTCTCCGGTCTTGGGAATGCAACCCGGACTGGAATTTCCCGAATATGAAAAATATGTTATGGATGAACTGATTCCGGCTCTTTGCAAACACTACAGGATCGATCCATCCGGAATTGGAGTTGATGGCGTTTCCATGGGTGGCGCTCGATCCATGTATTACGGCTTCAAATATCCTGAAGTGTTTAAGCGAATTGGATCTGTCCAGGCCGCTGTTGGCCCGTTCATGGAAACCTACAGGCTTCTGATCAATAGCAATCACGATCAAATAAGTAAATGCTCAATACAGATAGTTTCCAGTGATGGCGACATATTCCTCAAATCGGTCGATGCATTTTCTTCGATGCTGAATTCTTTGCGTTTGCCTCATTCACTACTGATATTGACTGGGCCGCATGATTACATCTTCAATCAAGGCCCCGGATCATTGGCGCTACTCGCTTTTCATGGCCTACCAACACCAAAAACCCCGCAGGGCCCGGTTCGATAGCCTCTAGAATGTGCTGCGGTTACTGCCAGTCAACCTCAAGGGACTTTCATGCATTCAGACTCTGTTCCAGGAATCATCCGCCAGGCGCTAGATGACAACATGTTCACAGGCGCCGCCCTGATACTTGTAAGAAAAGGTCACACCGTCCTGGAAGAATATTTTGGGAGGATTGGTATTTCTGATGAAAAGAGAGTCGATAGTCACACGCTATTTGACCTGGCATCATTGACCAAAGTCCTGGCGACAACCCCGTGCTGGATGAAACTGCTTGAAAGTCATCCCGAGGCGCTTGATTCTCCAATAAGCAGATGGTTTGAACGAATTCCTCATGACAAGACCTCGATCACGCCTCGACTTTTGCTGGCGCATAGTTCTGGTTTACCGGCCTGGCGGCCATATTATCTGTTTAACAGGGGGCTAGGACATAGGGACTTTGTAACAGCGCGAATATTAAACGAAAACCTGGCTTATCCAACTGGTGGGGCAAGCGTTTATTCGGACCTCGGTTTCATCCTTCTGGCACACATACTGGAAAAGCAAACTTCAAAATCACTCGATGAAGTTTGCAAACAGCTTGTTTATGGATATCTAGACCTCTGCGATGAACTCTTGTTCAATCCTTCCGACAGTTTTAGGGATACGGCTCAAACAAGATCCGGCGATAAACCCGGGACGGTGAATGATCTGAATGCGAGGGCCCTGGGTGGGGTAGCTGGTCATGCCGGACTTTTTGGAACGGCGAAGGGCGTGGCGCGCCTTTCGTGGGAGTTTGTCAAAAGCCTTCATCATGAAAATAGTTTTTTTGATCAGGATATGATGAAAATATTTGTTACACCATGTACCCATGTTCCGGGCAGTTCAAGGGCATTAGGATTTGATACAAAATCCGCCGTAGGTTCTTCATGTGGCTCGTTATTCGGCGCCTCAAGTTTCGGTCATACGGGATTTACCGGAACGTCGGTTTGGACAGACCCTGAACGTGAACTTGTGGCAGTGTTTCTGACAAATCGTGTAGCCATGGGAGAATCTGACCTGCGAATCAAGATTCTGAGGCCAACGCTTCATGACAAAATTATAAAAATGTTTCAAAGGGAATAAACAAAAGGCGCGTTTGCTGGCAAGGGTTCAAAAGCGATACTGAAGGCTATCACGAAAATCGCCGATAACACTATGGCCGTAAGGAAAAGTGTTCTGCGGGACCATATTTCCAGCGGGTCTTTGAAAGTATTATCAAGCCTGGCGCATTCTGGACATGATACGCCGCCTCGAGGGTGGTTTGCGTCATCAGTTCTGTTGCGCCCCATGACTTTGTTACCTGATCATTTCTGTGACAATTCTGGCAGGAACTCAAATGATTGAATACAATACAACGACATGTTCCAAGTTTATCACAACACACATATCGCTCTTTCAATGTACCATGATTTGTCATCAACAGGCAATTAATATTGATTAGCGCCATGAAGCTTGCCAACTACCCTGTGTTAAGGGATTTCATCCCTGAACGAGCCTCTTCTAATAAACCATGACGAAATATATAACCGGAGCTATCAGGATGCGGTAGTAGGCGTATGGGGCCAAAGACCATCTCTGAACAAGTCCAATGAATGTCTTGATGGCAATCGCCGCAGACACAAATGAAACAACGAAGCCGACGGCAAAAAACATGAAATCCTGAGCCTCGAGCAATCTCCATGATTTCATGAGATCATAACCGGTAGCGGCTATCATGACTGGGACAGCGGCCAGGAATGAGTATTCAGTGGCGGCCTTTCGTTCGAGTCCGCTGAATAGTCCACCGATGATAGTGGATGCTGATCGGGACATTCCCGGCCATAGAGACAGGCATTGAAAACATCCTACCATGAGCGCCTGCACGTATCCCATCTGATCCAGGTCCAACACTCTTGGCTTTGGTTTATATTTTTCGGCCAAAAGGATGCCTATTCCACCAACCGCGAGGGCCAGGGCTACCGTGTCTGGTCTGAAAAGATACTCCTTGATGATCTGATGCGACAGATAACCCGAAACCAAGGCAGGTAGAGTAGTCAAACCGAGTAGGATGATGCCGTGAATTCCTGCAAAACCACCTGATTTTTCCGTATTGGCGCGTGGTATCAGATTGACAAACCGTTGCCAGTACAGAACCAAAACAGCCAATATGGCGCCGAGCTGAATAAAGACGTCGAAACAGGAAGCCTTGTCTCCAGTAAATTTGAGAAGATCACCGGCTATGATCAAGTGTCCGGTCGATGATACCGGCAGGAACTCCGTGAGGCCTTCCACTATCCCCATTACCACGGCTATCCACAGTTCGGACATATTTTCTCCAGTGTTGTTAACCGATCTGGCCTTGAACAGCCATGTTAAATTTTTGGAAATCCAGCATTCTATTCGACCGGATCAGTAAGTAAATTTTTTTACCGTCAGTTATTGAAGAATACTGTGGGGTAACGGGTGTCAAGAGGGCTCATGATCCTGCCAAACGTTTTTGACAATCAGTAGATTCAATTTTTTACGCCAGTTTCCTGACACACCGTTTTTTTATTTTGCGCCAATCAGTTCTATATCAAAGACAAGGGTAGCGTTTGGCGGGATCACACCACCAGCCCCTGTTGGCCCATATCCGAGATGAGGTGGGATAGTAACCTTGACCCTACTTCCAATCGGAAGCAGAGAAACCGCTTCATCCCATCCCCGGATGACTTCACCCGCGTTTAAGGTAAATGTAAAAGGCTGGTTTCTGTCCCTGGAACTGTCGAATTTCTTTCCTGTCATAAGCGTTCCAGTATAATGAACCGTTACCTTCTGGCCCGATTTGGGAGTTGGCCCTTTTCCCTCCTGGATAAACTCAATCTTTAGACCGGAAGGGGTTGTGAGTTCCTTGCCGGCTTCTACCGACACTGTCAGTAAAAGCGTTAAAGCTGTGCAAATAATTAGTGATTCAAGAAAAAAATGATTCGATGGCATAGCGCTCCTCTTGATCAAATAGTGTTTTATCTTTTATCAAGACTGCACAAATGTGTCCAGTTTTTGGGAGACATCCATGAATTTGTCGAAACCGCCAAATTGTTGACAATTATTTTCGGGTTAAAATCACTGCATATTCCCCAAGAAAACATTTGTGTTATACTTTACGTTAAGTGTGCAAACCTTGCTTCATCCTGTTTGTGAAAGTTGTTTATGAACGGAAAAATAATTTCGAAAGATATACGGTTAATCCTGGCATCGGGTTCACCGCGCAGGCGAGAGCTTCTGGAAAGCCTTGGGATCAGATTTGAGGTAATCCCATCTGACGTAGATGAATCTTTTTTACCCCTGGAAACGCCCCATGAGGGGGTCATGCGTCTTGCGCTGGAAAAAGCTGGAGAGGTTTCCCAAGCCTTCAGAAATTACTGGACCCTTGGAGCGGACACCATTGTGGTGATAGAGGGAAAGATACTTGGCAAACCTTTGGACAAAGAAGAGGCGGCTCTAATGCTGGGATCACTGACGGGCAGGACTCATGAGGTTTACACAGGATACGCCATGCTAAATTCGGCTTGCATGGACCTTGCTGTTTCGGGCTATTCTCGTAGCGAGGTTTTTATAAGAGACCTGAGTTCCGGGGAAATACAGGAATACGTTGAAACGGGCGAACCCCTCGACAAGGCGGGAGCTTATGCCATACAGGGCCTCGGCGCGGCTATTGTCCAGCGTATTAACGGATCTTACACAAATGTGGTAGGGCTTCCGCTATGCGAGGTTGCGCGTGAACTCAAAAGATTGCAGATTTATGATTTTCTGAAAGCGCGAAAGCAATGATATCGGAGAATTTTGCGGAAATTTGCTCCAAGATAGCCGAAGCGGCTTTACGGTCAGGACGAAACCCGTTGGATATCAAGGTGGTGGCAGCGGTAAAAGGCCAGGGCCGTCAAAAAATAGAGGAGGCTATTGAGGCGGGTATCAAACTGATCGGACACAATTATATTCAGGAAGCTGCAGCCGAAAAACCATTATACTGTCCTGTCGATGTAAAATTTCACATGATCGGCCATGTACAGCGGAATAAGGCAAGGAAGGCCTGCGAACTGTTTGATGTAATTGAAACCATTGATGACTCCCGAATACTGTCCACCCTGGACTCCGCCTCGAAAGACATGGACAGGAAACTTGAAATAATGGTTCAGGTTAACCTCGCAGGCGAAATACAAAAATCCGGTATAGCCAGAGAAGAAACGTCACGTCTCATTTCAGCGGTGAAGGGGTTTGAACATTTGCGTCTGACTGGTTTGATGACTATGCCACCCTTTTACGATGATCCGGAAAATGCCAGACTTTTTTTTTCCGAACTTAGGGATCTCAGAAATTGTCTGATGGATGAAGGCATTCTCGACATCCAGGCTAATGAGTTGTCCATGGGTATGACGGGAGACTTCGAAGCAGCCATCGAGGAAGGCGCCACAATAGTCAGGATTGGAACAGCGCTATTTGGGCCCAGATTGAGGCCTCGGCGCCAGGTTCCTGAACACTCCATGGCGTATCGGGCAAAATCAACCGTATGACGAATATTCGTAACCGTATAATACTTAGCGGAATCCTGCAGGGGATTGGGTGTCGCCCAACCATGCACAGACTGGCTACCTCCCTTGGACTTGCCGGTTGGGTCATCAACACTTCGGACGCTGTCACCATTGAAATAGAGGGCCCCGAGAAATCGTGCAAAATCTTTCTGGACAGACTGCCAGAGGTCATCCCCAACCCGGGCAGGATTGATGAAATGCTCGTATCAAGCATCCTGCCACTCGGAGATCAGGATTTCCTGATAAAGGAAAGCGCTCACGGCGGCAGAAAAAGTCCCCCGATTCCACCCGACGTGAGTATATGTCCCGAATGTGTCAAGGAGCTTTTTGATTCCAACAATCGCAGATTTCTCTACCCTTTCACCACCTGCGCGATATGTGGGCCACGTTTCACGGTTGTTCGTTCTTTCCCCTATGACAGGGAGAGAACAAGCATGGCTGATTTCAAAATGTGCCACGGATGCCTTGGAGAATATGACAATCCTTCGGACAGGCGTTTTCATTCTCAAACCAATTCCTGTGGGAAATGCGGCCCGAGGCTAAGTCTGTTGCGTACAGACGGCTCAGAGGAAGATGGCGACCCAATTTTGAATATGATCGAATTGCTTGGACAAGGAAAAATCCTTGCCATTAAGGGAATCGGAGGTTTTCATCTCGCTTGTGACGCTCTGAATGAAGATGCGGTGAAGTTGCTTAGAAGTCGCAAAGGTAGGGCTGAGAAGCCTTTTGCGGTAATGATGTCGGATGTTGAAGATGTTACACGGTATTGCGTAGTGACTCCAGCGGAAAAACTTGCTTTGGAATCAATGGCGTCGCCGATCGTTTTGCTGGATGCTCAGGGGGCCAGACTAGCTGATAGCGTAGCCCCTGGAATGAAAACCCTTGGTGTCATGCTACCCTACTCTCCTATCCATCATATTCTTTTTAAACATCCCTCGTTTGACAGAAAGGATTTGCCGAGGGTTCTGGTAATGACCTCCGGCAACATGTCAGAAGAACCGATATGCAAGGATAACGAAGAAGCCATAAGTCGCTTGGGAGATTTAGCCGACGCATTCCTTGTACATGACAGGGAAATCGTCCTGCGTGCTGATGATTCAATAGTGCGGATAATTGACGATATACCGGTAATTTTCAGAAGATCGCGCGGCTTTGTTCCGGGGGCCCTTGAGCTTTATCCGAACCAACGAGGCACAACCCCTTGCAATTTCCCTGAAAACCCCAAAATAGACGGTGGCAAAGCTGATGGATTGTTAGGGACAGGTGGTGACCTCAAGAATGCGCCGGCCATACTCACGGGAAACAGAATCGTCCCCGGTCCTCATGTCGGCGATTTGGCCTCACCCATCGCCCAAGATTATTTTACTAAGGCAGTCTCTGTACTCGAGGATTACCTGGAGGCGCAAACCGGTTTCGTGGCCTTTGATCCGCATCCCGAATATTTCAGCAGCCATTTGGCAAGGCGAACTGATGTTGTCTCCTGGCCCGTTTATCATCATCACGCCCATGCGGTCAGTCTTTTGGTAGAGAAAGGAGTAACCGAGCCTACACTGTTTGCGGTGTTTGATGGAACAGGGTACGGGACTGATGGAACAATATGGGGAGGCGAATTTTTACTGGCAGACCGGCGTTCCTTCCGGCGTGTGGCTCGTTTTTCGCTATTTCCGCTACCTGGCGCTGAAGCGGCTATCAGGGAACCGGCCAGAATTCTCGCCTGCCTCTTATGGTTGACCTACGGCGCTGAGCTACCATCTGTATTGCAAAGCTTGTTCGGGAACAATTCAGACAACGCGTGGCTATGGATTGAAGCTTTCAGGAAAGGTATCAACTCACCTCTGACATCTTCCGCAGGCCGACTCTTTGACGCCGCGGCTGCCCTTGCAGGTTTCAGGAGAAAAATCACCTTCGAAAGTCAGGCGGCAATGTGGTTCGAGGGAATAGCGCTCCGTGAGGAGTCCGTAAAATATGATATAAAGATAGTTGACGCCGACCTGATCGAGATAGATTCAGCTCATCTGATCAGACAGATGACTGAGGATGCGCTCTGCGGCGTATCGGCGCCGGTCATGTCAGCCAGGTTCCACAATTCAATGGCATTCATAGTGGCGGAAGTGCTC
>CAITZA010000036.1 GCA_903896745.1 uncultured Desulfomonile sp.
CTCCTATGGTCCAGGACGATATGATCCGAATTACGAAGATAAGGGAAATGACTATCCAATAGGTTATGTTCGTTGGACGGAACAGCGTAACCTTACAGCAGCGCTCGACCTTATGGCTAGCGGTCGTCTGAACGTGAAACCCCTGATCTCTCATCGCTTTTCGATAGACGAGGCGCCCGCGGCCTATGAGCTTGTTACCGGTAAAACTCCATCCTTGGGCATCCTCCTTGAGTATCAGGACCACATCAAGATTACGAACGATGCGCTTGCCAAACCGACCATCCGAATATCGGACTCAACGGTCACAAGAGAGGGCGACAAAGCCTCCATTGGATTCATCGGATCAGGGAACTATGCGACTTCCATACTTATACCGTCTTTCAGGAATGCCGGCGCCCGCCTTAAGGTTGTCGCTTCCGCCCAAGGCCTGAGCAGTGTGCTGGCCGCAAGAAAATTTGGAGTAGAACAGGCAACGACGAATACGAGCGAATTGTTTGAAGACCCGGATGTCAACACAATCGTCATCGCTACCCGCCATAATACTCATGCTGCGTTTGTGATCAAGGCGCTGGAGTCAGGCAAGAATGTTTTCGTCGAAAAACCATTGTGCATGTCGCTCGAAGAATTGTCGAAGATTGAGCAAGCTTACCAGGAAAACATCGGGAAGGGATTGGCGCGAATTGTAATGGTAGGATATAACCGCAGGTTTGCGCCACAGGTTCAGAAAATGGAACAGCTCCTCGATGGGGTCAAGGCGCCCAAGGCCTTCATCATGACAGTAAATGCCGGTCAAATACCGTTGGAACACTGGACTCAGGACCCTGAAACCGGAGGCGGGAGAATTATCGGAGAGGCGTGTCATTTCATAGACCTTCTGCGTTTCCTGAGCCGGAACCCCATAACATCGTGGAGAGTTTCCCCCATGAAGGCGCCCACTCGTGATACGGTTAGTATTGAACTACGGTTCGGGGACGGCTCTATCGGATCAATTCATTATTTCGCGAATGGTAGCAAGAAATTTCCGAAAGAACGGCTCGAAGTTTTTTGTGAGGGCCGTATATTGCAATTGGACAATTTTAGAAAACTCTACGGGTATGGCTGGCCGGGTTTTAACAAAATGAACCTCTGGCGTCAGGACAAAGGACAGACGTTTTGCGCCAAGTCATTTGTTGAAGCCATAGAAACAGGGGGGAAAGCCCCGATTGATTTTAATGAAATTATCGAAGGCACAAAAATCAGTCTGCTTGCCCAGAAACAGAATTCAATATGACGGTTGAAAATAGACGGCCAGAGAAAATTTCCAATATGCGGATTCATTTAACGCAAGACATTGCTCATACCGGTCTCCCCAATATTTTCGTCAACAGGTTTTTATAGATTGCATATTGATGTGACCAGTCATTCAAGGACGCTTTCTGAAATGCGTTTTGTACCAGATTATCCCTGTATGCTTGCGAATCGTGGATCTCGATGACTCTCGATGCCAGGCCCGCATAGTCTTCCGAATTGAAAAAGGCAATCGATTCGTCTCCATAGAGCTCTTCCAGAACTGTAAGCCTGGACGATACCATGGGCAGTTTTGCAAGAGCCATTTCAGGTATCTTGAGAGACAACGCCCAATCCATGTGTCTGTTGCGAATGGCAGGATATATTCCAACATCGGCGGAAGCCATAACGCCCGGCATCTCTTCTATGGGAACCGGATCGACGACATCCAGCAGGTCCAGGACTCCAAGCTCTCGAGCAAGCCGGAAACAGTCCTCCAAACCCTTGCCTTCATCTTTTATTTTGGGCACGATCTTGAACCGGATGTTGGGTATACGCTCTCTGAGGATGGGTAAAGCCCTGACCATTACCTCAAGACCGTACCTCGTGGCGACTGTTCCGACATACAACACAGTGTAACGTTTATCATCCCTGTTTCTTTTTGCTTCAATGATTTCAGGCGCAAAAAGCCTCGAATCAGGAGCATTCATAATGACTGTGATTTTGTCGGGAGGCGTTCCCCGCAAAATCAGTTGTTGCCTGAAAGAATCAAGCGCCGTGATGACGTGCGTGGAAAATCTTATGGAGGCCTGTTCAAGCAACTCAAGCCCCTTGATAAGAAAATGGTCCTGACTGACATTCAACTTGGACTGTCCCAGCTCCGGCATCGGGTCTCCAATATGCAAAAGAACCGGCTTGCCGGCAATTCGCTGGAATAGGGCAGTAAAAACCAGGAAATCTGGCATGTTGTGAACGTGTATTACGTCGTATCTGTTTTTCTGGTCGAGCCTGTTGGTGTAATAAAACATGGAGAGGACGGTCGTGGCCCAGTCGAGGATGTGGCCAAAACCCTCATGACGAGACCGAGTCTTGCTCAGCGTATAGCATTTGATATACGGAGGACGACTTTGATCAGACCCATCGTCTGAAGCAAGGCTAATAACATCTACAAAGTGCCCGTCCTCGGCAAGAGAATCCGCAAGCCTTCTCACCCGCACATGTCTTGCAAAAATGTTGTGAAGGAGCATCAATACCCGAAGAGGGCGAGGCTTAGATGAACCGGTAGACCCATTTGGGGATGTGTAATTCACGCTTGTTTAACACCAAACCCAGAATATTTGTCCTGGCTGATTTCGTCTTGTTTATCGCAAACTCCAATACCTGCTGCTTGGTAGAGTTTGCCTCTACCACAATTATGGACCTGTCCACCTGCTCTCCAATTATCTTGGCGTCAACATAAGGTATCATCGGAGGAGAATCAACTACAATAAGCCTGTGCCTCTGCTTGAGCCTGGTGAGCACCTGACCCAGATTCTCCAGAAGAAACTCTATTGTCAAGTTCTTCGATGAGTCCAATCCCATTGTAGCCTTGATCACCTGAATGTTGAAGTCCTCGGAATGCTCAATGTTCTCAAAAACCAAATCAGGATTCTCCAAAGCTGCAAAGAGGGACTTCCCGGAAGGTAAACCAAGGGTTTCAGCAAAACATGGATTCCTGAAATTTGCCTCAACCGCCACTACACTCTCAAAGCCCCACAACTCCGATACAAATTTTGTGAAACCTAATGCAGTGGATGATACTCCTTCGGTAATTCTGGATGCCGTAAGTTGGACAGAAACA
>CAITZA010000037.1 GCA_903896745.1 uncultured Desulfomonile sp.
ACCGCCCATGCGATGACCGGTGATCGTGAACGGTGTCTGCAAGCAGGAATGGATGGATATATATCAAAACCTATCGATGTCAATGAACTGGTTGAAGCGCTTGAAAATCTCCCACCAGCCTATCAGTTCATCAGTAGCTGAGTACTTTTCCATCAGGGTAACAGGCCCTCATGGCATAAGACCCATCGCCTTCCAGTAAAACGAACTGATCAGGATGGCCACAATTACGGAACCGGCATAGACAAAACCTGCAAGAGTAACATGAGATGAGCTCCATCCACGGGATTTGGACATGGCGTCAGCAATCATGATCAGGGGTTGCTGATACGGAAGGAAGAAGCAGTTTCCCGCCGCTATGACCGCGACACTCACCAACGCGGGATGCAACCCGTAGTCCCTGTAAAGGGGAATAAAAACCGGAGCTGTAAGGGCGATGGTTGAAAATCCCCACGGGACATCCACAAAGCGTATTATCCAGAACCCTGCAGTTAATACTATCAGGAAAACCAGTGGCTCAGACGCATATGCAAGTATTGGGGGTTCAATGAATGGTCTAAACCATGCCGAAATGCCGGTATGCGCGAATATGGCAGTCAGGCCGAGAATGACCCCGAAGAAGTTGATTATGTCCCAGTTCACTCCAGTCGATATGTCCTGAAATGTGATCGCGCCGAAAAGCATCAATGCCCCAAAGGCTAGAAGAGCCACCGCTGGGGTCGGAATATGATGCCATTTCTCCGTTGTGAAAAATACAAGGGCTGAGGTAAGAACAATTGCGACAATCATTTCCTGGCTGGTTACCGGTCCGAGCTCATTATACTGTTTGCGGAAAGTATCCCGGGATATGGCTAACGGTTCCACCGGTTTCATAATCAGGTAGACCACCGTCAGAAAAAGCGCTGTAATGATAATCCAGGGAACGGACATGTAAGCAAGCCACGAATCGAAGGTTACCAGGGTTTTCATCTCGGCCGGATAGAAACCCATCATGAAAATGCCCCACAGAGACCCCGTGAGCCACGCCGTTCCCGGAAATACCGCGGTTCCCCATGCAACAAGACATACAAGGGCTGAGCCTCGCGAGCGTTCCTGCATCTTGCACGCCTCCACAACACTCATGGCAATGGGCATCACTATAGATAGTCTTACGGTTATCGATGGGGTCAAAGCGGAAAGTACCAGCCCGATTATGAACCAGCTAAGCGATATGGTCAGATAACCCGGTTCAAAAAGCTTCAGCACAAAATAGGCGATTCGTCGCCCCAAACCCGATTTGACAAGCGCAAATCCGAAAAAAAGCGCCGGAATAAGTACCCAGACCGCAGACGTAGTATATCCACTCGTGATCGTGGACAGAGGAACCTTGAATGCCAGACATCCGCCTAACAGAAGCGCTGCGCCTGTAAAATAGGGAAGGGAGGGAGATCTGAAAATCCAAAGACCTAGCGCAGGCAAAATCAAACCCAATACATGATGTCCCTGGGATGACAGACCCGAAAATGGTTCCCAAACCCCAATTACAAGACCGAGGATCATTATTCCTGTCAAAATGGCCCATCTCGCAGTTGTCATTGCCGTATCCCCATCATAACATTCCTGGGGCCCAGGATACCCCTTTGATGATTAGCAGGTTTCCGCAAGAAACTGTGTCGCCCGCGTTTCCGACCAGTATTCACCGTTAGCGTCAAAACTTACAAAACCGACGTGCCCGCCGTGTCTGGGTGTTTCCAGATAAAGGCTTGAGCTGGATCTTGCCTCATCATGAGGAAAACATTGGGGCGTAAGAAAAGGGTCGTCTGCAGCATTCAACAACAGACAGGGAATATTTATACCGCCAAGAAACTGTTTTGAAGATGAGCGCTGATAATAATCCCGGGCATCCCTGAAACCGTGGAGTGGAGCTGTGAACCTGTCATCAAATTCTGACAGCGTTTTCACCGAATCCAGAGTCGAAATATCCATGACATCCGGATATAGCGTCTTTTTTTCTATCAACTTCCTGCGCAGCATCTTCAGGAATCTTCGGGAATATGCCCAGTTGCCCAATTCCTGCAAGCGGATTGAACATGCTCCCAGGTCGCACGGAACCGATATCGCTACCGCGCCTCTTATTCGTTTATCAATACCAGAGCCACGCTCACCAAGGTATTTTAAAACAACATTGCCCCCAAGGCTGAATCCCACGAGGTTCAGGTCATCATATTGGTCATCGGCCAAAACCCTACTGATAACAAGACTAAGATCACCGGTTTCACCGCTATGGTACATCCGGGCCTGTCTGTTGGGTTCGCCACTACAACCCCTGAAGTTCAGGCACATCGCATCCCAACCACGCCGGTTGATTGCCCGCGCCATGCCCCTCATGTACGAGCGCCCGGAATCTCCTTCCAGGCCGTGAAGCGCTATCGTCAGCCGCCTGGCGCCTACCCTCGACCAGTCAACATCAATAAAATCATCATCAGGAGTATGTATTCTCTCCCTGCTGTAAAATATTCCGTCAACTTTTCTGAAAACCGATGGATAGACAGTCTGGGCATGCGCATTTCTGAAAAATAATGCGGCTGAATATTCCGAAGACTTTACGATCGGCATTTTCCATTCCCGTGATAATGATATCTTTAAATCTCATTCCTTGAGCAGGTTGTTCAGGTTGGCGAACGGTTTATAAGCGTAATTGGGATCTCGCTCGCTATCTATAGGTGACTCAACTTCAGGGTCATCCCTCAACTGCTGGAAATGTTCCCTGTCGTGACACGCTGTGCAGAGCAGTTCCCAATTGCTTCCATCGGGTGGGTTATTATCGTGGTTATGATCCTTGTGATGAACGGTGAGTTCCTTCATGTTTTTTCCCGAGAATTCCCTACCGCATCGACCACATACAAGCGGAAAAAGCTTGAGCGCGCGATCCCTGTAGGTGTTTTCGCGGCTTTCCTGGAGACGTTTGGCCTCTGCGACTATTTTATCAAGATTTCCGGTTTTTGTTTTCTTCTTTAGCAGTCTCATTGTATCTAGCCTCGATAGAATTCCGCCATGACATTTCTAAAACTGCCCCGGGATTTACAACAGCGGACGTTTCACCTTAAGGATGGATTGAAGCGACGAACGCTGGGCGCCATACTGTTCTTCCTGGATTATGGGAACGCATGCATCAAGCTCCAGAAGGCCGGAAGCCAGTTTTATCGAAAAATTGTAGCATGTGTTTTCCCCGCATACCTTGCAGTTGGTCTTTGGCAACAGCTTGAACAGTTCCAGAGGCTGTCTTTTTTCGTGAGTTCTGGTGTCCGGTTCAATTTCATGACGTCTTTCCCATACGTCATTCACGAGTTTAACCAGGCCCTCAATTATTTCTTCTGCCTGTTCTCGTGTTTCAAGGTGGTCGGCGGCTATTTTCTTAGGCCAGAATCCGATTTTATGACTGTTCTTTCTCCATGAGAAAGCCGGGCCGTCCGAAAAATAGGTTCCGCTATTCAACTCGGTATTCAGATAGGCCAGCGCCTCGCTTATATCCACATCGAAGTGAGCTATGGCCTCGTATTCGAATTCCTGATCACTATGCGTAGCAACCTCTATTTCAAGCCTGTATGATTCGATCAGCATGTTGACTCCGCCAAAAAACAGTTGAAACATTATAAGCATCCACAGGTCTGCGGACGACCGGAACACCTCAGACATTTTTATATCAAATCGTATCGACTAATCAACACATCTGCGCTTCCGGCTGATCGGTAAATCTTCGAAAACCGTCCAGCGTCGCTCGCGTCCTGAACGTCGTCAAAATGCTATCCCGTAGGCGCCTGACCACTAACCCCAACGCAGGGGTCTAGAATTTCCTTTTCAAAAACCGATTTGAGAATTCAACGGTAACGGATCTCAGGTCATCATCCAGAATCGCCAGAGCCTTCAGGCTAATGTCTTCCGGAACGCCGTAATATGCGTCGGCAATCCCTCCGGTTATGCATGCGAGGGTGTCGCTGTCGCCACCGAGGGAAATGGCCAGCCGGATGGCATGCTCAAAGCTGTCCGACTCAAGGAACGCTATGATTGCCTCAGGCACTGTTTGCTGACAAGACTCGTTGAATTTGTAAACCGGTCGAATTTCATCGCAGGTTCTTGACAGATCGTATCCGTAAGTCTGTGAGATGTGATTTCTTATATCAGCCTTTTCTGCGCCGTTCCTCGCCATGTATATTGCACAGGCCGTAGCCGCGCCGCCTTTTATGCCCTCCGGATGATTATGTGTGATCTCCGTGAAGGAAACGGCCTTTTTCAGCACATCATCGAGCGAGTCATAGGCGAAACCAACGGGGCTGATCCGCATTGCGGCCCCATTTCCCCAACTGTTGTAAGGCTTGCTCCTGTTCGATCCGGCCCACCTGTGGAATGAGCCTCCATAACCGGCGCGAGGATAGCGGTGATAATAGTGTTTCATCAACTGACCATAATCCCTGCCAGTGAGGATTGATTCAGCCAGAGCTACTGTCAGCACCGTGTCGTCCGTAAAAAAACAGCGCGGGCTGAAAAGATCAAACTCTGTGGTTTTAATGTTGTCCCATTCGTAGACAGAACCTATAATATCTCCGACCAGGGCGCCTATCATGTCGTTCCTTTCGCTAACTGGTTTTTGAAATCAGTACGGTAACATGATAATACGACAGGAAATGATTCACCACAAATTGATGAAGCGCGAGCCGATTCGGCCCCAGAGCCGGTTTCCGGCGACAACTCGCCAACAATTATTTTATCAAAGATATTTAATAACCAAATATCTACTGATTCCAGATTAAAGGAGAAACAATGCCGGGCCTTTTCGATGAACTGACAGTTAAATCAGTAACCTTGCGCAACAGGATAGGGGTTTCCCCAATGTGTCAGTATAGCTCGACCGATGGAATGGCGGACGACTGGCATCTGGTTCACCTCGGGGCTAGAGCAGTTGGCGGGGCCGGTCTGATAATTGCCGAAGCTACCGCTGTTGAGCCTCGAGGCAGAATATCCCCCGGCTGCGGTGGGCTATGGTCAGATTCACAAATAGCGCCTCTGGCCAGAATCACCTCTTTCCTGAAGAAATTTGACTGCGTTCCCGGCATACAGATTGCCCATGCTGGAAGAAAAGCAAGCGCGGCGCGGCCATGGCAGGGCGATCATCACCTGACGGAAGAAGAAGGCGGCTGGCAGACCATTGCTCCAAGCCCCATAGCTTTCGGACAGAAACTGTGGAAAGTTCCCACTCAAATGACTGTGGAAGAAATCGGACAAGTCCGGAACAATTTTGCTGATGCCGCTGCAAGGGCTCTCGAAGCGGGGTTCGAGTGGATAGAGCTTCATGCCGCGCATGGCTATCTATGCCATAGTTTCTACTCCCCTCTTTCAAACACCCGGACGGACCGCTATGGCGGCAGCTTCCTCAACAGAATCAGGTTTTGCGTCGAGACCGTTCAGTCTATCAGGGCCGTCTGGCCGGAAAAATTTCCGTTTGCGGTTCGCCTGTCCTGTTCCGACTGGGTAGATGGCGGCTGGACTTTGGACGAAACGGTTGAGTTGGCGAAAATGCTTAAATCCGAAGGTGTGGATCTTATTGATTGCAGCTCGGGTTTCAACACGCCGGACTATAAGAAGTACCCCTTCGGCCCGGGATGGCAGGTCCATTTCTCTGAAAAAGTCAGGCAGGAAGTTGGTATCCTTACAGCGACAGTAGGTCTTATTACGGATCCGCTCCAGGCAAACTCCATAATAACCCAGGACAAGGCCGACATTGTACTTCTGGCCAGGGAAATGCTCAGGGACCCGTACTGGCCTTACAGAGCCGCTAAAGCCCTGGATGTCAACATCAGGGATGTCGCTCCACCGCCTTACTCTCACTGGATTTAA
>CAITZA010000038.1 GCA_903896745.1 uncultured Desulfomonile sp.
CCAAACCGCAACATAACCCAGGGGTTCCTGATTCAGGAATTACTGGAAAAGCCAGGAGTGCGTTTTGTCGATATTGTGGGCCCGGACATTCAGGATAGCTCCGAATCAAATAGAACTACTCAGTCGGATGATGCTAAATCGGGCGCTCTCCAGGGGCTCTACACCATGGAAGTTTGCGGTGAATTCGGCTTTTGCGCCCCTACCCTCGATCCAAACGCTCTTGATCGCTCTCTGAAAATAATTCGAATTCTTAACTCAGATGAAGGCATCCTATCCAATCGGCTCATAGTGCGAATAAGTTTTGATTCTTTTCTTGAGCCAATCAAACAAATGGGATTGCCCGGAGGAGGTACGGCGTGGTTGGTTACAAGCACCGGACAGTTCCTGGCATCCACGGACAAGGAACTTATGAACCGAAAGAAACTCGGGGAGACCGGTGACCGTCTGGAACAGGACCTCCTCCGGGAAATCCGCACCAAGCCTCATGGCAGAGTGTTCAGCGATCTCGGCTTCGTGAATCCTCCCGCCGTAGTGGCTGGTTTCTACAAGGTTCCCGCTATCAACTGGTATGTTGTTCTTCTTTCACGTGGCAGCGTAATTCTGGAACCAATCACAAGGTTCAGAACATACTACGCGTTGGCCGGTCTACTGGCTTTGGGCATGATACTATTTCTGATTCGTCTGACTACCAGATCAGTGGCCGAATCCATCAGCGAAATTTCTTCCGCGGCATTCAGGGTCCAGGATGGAGATTACTCCATTAAGCTACCGGAAACCAGAAATGATGAAATCGGGCAGCTCAACAAAAGCTTTAACGCAATGACAGACGGATTGAAACAAAGGGACATTATTGAACAGACTTTCGGCAGATACGTGGACAGGAAAGTCGCTCAGGAACTCATGAAACGTCCTGAGGCGTTAAGACTGGGAGGGGAAAAAGGCACAGTTACCGTCTTGATGTCAGACCTTCGTGATTTCACCGTCATGAGCGAAAAACTTGCCCCCGAAATAGTTATCAAAATGTTGAACCGTTATTTTTCACGCATGATAGATATCATTGAGAACTACAAAGGCATCATCGTTGATTTTTATGGTGACTCAATCCTTGTCTTTTTCGACGGAGTTGATTCAGAAATTAGGGAACGCGCCTTGGACGCTGTAAACTGTGGACTGGACATGCAGGAAGCAATGGCCGGATTCATACGTGAAAACGTTGCGTTGGGGTTACCAAAGGTCTATATGGGTATCGGAGTCAATACCGGTGAGGTCATTATCGGAAATATTGGCACAGAAAGCCGCGCAAAATACGGCATTGTTGGATCAGACGTGAATCTCACAGATCGCATCCAGTCTACGGCCAACGCTGGGATGGTGGTGCTCTCCGAAACAACGTATGATCTCGTTAAAGACAAGTTCAGTGTGGTAAGAGATTTTGAGGTATGCCTGAAAGGCGTGGAAGACGCCAAGAGACTGTTTGAAATTCAGAGACTTAGCGCTCTTGTAAATTGAAACAACAGGGGTATGACAGAGCAGGAATACACGACTCCTGTTTTCCCGCCTTAGCGGGAATGACAGACCAAAACATGCATGCAGTTTGCGATTATTTCTGAGAACGGCTTTAGTTTATCGCGCATTTCCACAGTTTCTCCGCCAACTCGCAAGCTTCCGTCATGATTCGATCAAGCAATTCCTTGACCGTTGGGAGATCATTACACCTTCCTATACATTGTCCACACGAAATGACACCCATATCAAGACTTCCATCGCTATACATCTTCCTGGCTTTGGCGCCACCCACAACGTTAACGAGTTCCGATAGACTGCAGTTCCTATCTTCCATTTCCAGGCATTTTCGGGCGGCGGAATTGCTCCAGACCCTATGAGTCGAACCGACCGACCTCATTACCAGCATGGTGTCAGGCTCTTCAGCTCGAAGTAGGGCTTGTTTCAGGTTTTCGTGGATGGGGGCTTCCCGCGTGGCAAGCAATCGGGTGCCCATTATGGCGCCCTCCGCTCCAAGGGCCAGCATGGCCATGAAACTTCTGGCGTCACAAACCCCTCCGCCGCCTATTACTGGAATATTTAGACATTCGGCTACCCTCGGGACAAGTACCAGAGTTCCAATGTCAAGCTTCCCGGTAGCTCCGCCGTTCTCATATCCCACCACTGTTACAATGTCAGCCCCCATGTCCTGAACTTTTTGAGCATATCGCAATCCCACGCATTTATGCGTCCAAACCATTCCGGATTTCCTGAATCTGTCACAGAGATCAATTGGGGCCGCATGGCCCGATGTTTCAACAATGCTCACCCCTTTTTCTATCATCACATCCAGATACTCATTGTTGTCAATCTGCCGCATGGATGGGAACAGATTCAGATTCACCCCGAAAGGCTTGTCAGTCATCTCGCGGACTCGATCCAGAGCCCTGGCGAATTCGTCCGGCGTGGGATACATTGCAGACGCCAGAATACCCAGGGCTCCGGCGTTCGAAATGTGAGCCGTGAATTCAGCGTCACTTATCCACATCATGGTTCCACCCACAATGGGATACTTGATGCCTAACAGTTCAACAATCCTGGTCCTGAACATGCTGTCGCTCCTGCTTCCGGAATACCCTAACAACCGTTCCTTATGAAATATGTCTTGGGGGCGCCTTTCTGTTCGGAAAAAACCAGCCCCTTCCCCTGAAGGATCTGGAGATGCCCCTCCGTTTCAGACAAACCCAGAAACACATCCATACCCTTAAGGTCATGAAACAGTTTCTGCGTGATCATGAATCTTGTCATGCCGCCCATAACAGGGCGCCCTGAATCTGTTGACCGTAGAATTCCCATGATCTGTTCTGTACGTTCCTCATGGTGATCCAATAGCTCCCTGATCCGGTTGCGATGATTTGAAAACCAGTCTCCATGCCCCGGAAAAACCTTTTTGACCGGCATCTCATCCAGCACGCCAAGAGTCTGTTTGTATTTTTCAAGGCTGCGATAGTCCCTGTTCTCCTCGGATGGGTTTACTTCTACGACAGGATTGGATGTAATCTTTTCGAGCAGGCTGTCGCCCGAGAAAAGGGTTCCGTCTTCCCTGTTGAACATACAGATTGATCCGGGTGAATGCCCTGGGGTGTGTATTATCTCAAGATCGAAACTGTCGAATGAAAAAATTTCGGATCCTGATAGCGTACTGACTTGCTCAAAGGGGCAAAAATACCTTCTCAGGCGGTTGAAAAGAGACGAGAGAATTTCCTCGACAATTGGTTCAGGCGCGCCACTCTCCACAAAAAAGGTCCTGTATTTTTCCCTGAGATGAGCCGCCCCACTCGCACCAGTGTCAAGCATTTTTACGGCGTCAAGCCTGTGAATGTAAACATCAGCGCCACTCTTCCCCACAATCCTTGACAGCAGGCCTATATGATCCGCATGCGCATGGGTGAGTATTATTCGTTTTATTCCATCAATCGCCCCGCCGCATCTGTTTATTCCAGATGTCAGCGTGTCAAGAGCTTCTTGAGTATTGACGCCCGCGTCGATAAGCGTGGGCTTCGAGTCTTCTATGTAGTAACAGTTGACTCTGTCCAGGACAAATGGCGTCGGAATTTCTATTCTGTTTATTTTGGAAATTTTCACAACCTCGGCAGTCTTAACAGGAATGGCTAGCATCCCATATTCGGCGGATTTCAAAAACCTGGCCTCCATTACCACCATTGCCATAGACCAGGGATGTTTTGGAAACACCCATTATAACACAATAAAAAACACAACAGCCCCATTATTCGACTGGGCCTGTTAACCATTCGCAGGATTTCCGAATAATTTTATCGAATCATCCGTACTGTCTGATCTTGACGCAAGACAATTATCTCATGTAGATTCCAGAAAACACCTTTTGGGGATTCGTTTTGAAAAACACCTCGATAGAGCTTCACGAGACTTAGCTTGAAGCCAAGGGGGAGCAAAATGACTATGGGGGATCTGTATTACCTGGGATTGGGATTCCTGTGGCTACTGGTGATGGCGGACACGTTACTGCTAACACGGATTACCTCGAAAAAAAGGTATATCATAACGTGGGGACTGGTTCGAGTAATCCCCTTATTAATGGTTACATTGTATGGGAGGATTAAATGATCATCCAGTGTTTCATACACAACCATTCCCGTTAATGGCTACGGCAATACGATGTGACAGGCTTGCACCGACCATGAAAAGTCTGAAAACGCATCAAACAAGGCCCGTGTATGAAGACCTGCCTAAACGAAATCGGATAGAATCGCCTCAGCCATGAAAACTGATGATTATCCACAGAAAGATGACAGTTCGAATGAAGAAGATATCAATCGGGACCCGTTCAGGGTGTTCAATGATACTTATGATATCAGTAGTGACTCAAATGAGGGATGCCTGACATTAATCATCTGTTCAATAGGCATTTCATCGGCATTTTACTATCTGTTTTTCTTTTACTTCGTGTAGGAGACAACATCAGGGGGTGTTCCCACAAGCTCGCCATATCATCACAAGAAATTACCCTGGCCCCAAAAGTAATTTTGATTCGAGAGTTTCTTCATGCATGACATTTTATTCCTGTTGAAAAAGGTTTTCAGTCTGGCGGTCTACCCGCTGTATTGGTCGTTGCTGTTATTTTTCTTGGGAATAATAGTCCTCTTGAGAAGGAAAGGCAGTCACGCGGGTCTTGCGCTGATACTGACCGGTACGCTGTCCCTACTGTTTTTTTCCTTACACCATACCGCATTCAGCCTCTTAAACCCACTCGAAACACAAGCCGGCGTTTTTCAGGAACCTTCTGACCTTGAACGGCAGGGTGTAAAATTCATCGTCGTGATGGGTGGCTCAATAGTTGAGGACGGATTTCCGCCCGCCGAATCTTGGGGCCCCAGCATTCTTAGGGTAATGGAAGGGATACGACTTGCGGGTAAAATCCGTGATTGCAAACTGGTATTGTCCGGTGGCGCCGTGCCAGACAGACAAAGCGCTGAAACGGCCATGTCGCGGCTGCCTCTGGAAATGGGGATATCCAGAGAATCCCTGATCATAATGACAACAGCCTTTGACTCCGACGATGAAGCCAGGGCATTTGCCGCTTTGGTTGGAAAACAACCCTTTGGACTGGTTACCTCCGCACGACACATGCCCCGCTCACTTAGACTCTTCAACAAATACGGAGCAAACCCGATACCATGTCCATCAGATTTCAAAACACTCCAGGAAGCCAGTTATCACCGCAAATATATTCCCAGCGTGGATAACCTGTCAGATTCTCACTCCGCTATTCATGAATATGTCGGAATATTCTGGATGGATCTAAAGCAACGCCTCCTTGAAAAATATAGCTTTTGCCCAAAGTCTTGTCCGAATGAAACCAAAATCGAAAATTGCATGGCCTGACCCTATTCGTTAAGTATGCGGTCGCCGGCGTATTACGTGAGGCTCGCGGCGGGCGCATGACAGCGCCAGAATCTGCTGTCATTGACAACTACCTGATATATCAGGAAATGACAGCATGACAGCAAAAATGCCTGCAAAGTTTTTACAATTCCTGTCAGAAACACCGGGGGCCCTGATTGGCCTGAGATCGGCTCTGCGCAGGACTCATGGCAGTACATGAGGGGCCATGTCATTCCCGTAAAAGCGGGAATCCATCCGGATGCGATACCCCAACTCCCTGGTCTTGACAGTCATACCCGCCTAAGCGGAAATCCATCATCAATGGATCCCCGATCAAGTCAGGGATGACACTAGAAGTGGTCTTAAAAATCATAGGCGCCTAATGGTTGTCAGAAAGCAAGCTATATGATGAGAATGCCGCGTATACTCCGACATGATTCTCATATCTTACGATGAGCCGTCGAAAACAGCCAAACCGGGCGAATGTGCGTTCCACTGTATACTTCGTGACATACCTGTCTATCATTCTGCGGTCTTGCTTCCTATTGTTCTTACGATTCTTCCTGTAAGAACAAAGAAGGGTTGTCCTAAGTATCTTGAGCCTTTGTCTGAAAGGATCACTGTCGTATCCCTTGTCAGCGATGACTCGCTCAGGCCAGGTTTTGAGCCGGCCTTTCCCGCCGCCGTCAACCCTGTTTTTGGCAGGGGTTTTTTCGGCCAAAGTCACCTCAGACAGCGCAGATCATATAATTGATTAGCCGGGATGGGTTCGATCATCATTCAGACGGCGCATATTATTTTTTTTAATCAGCATGTGGATTAGATTATTAATCAGCCGGCACGGAGGCCGGCTCTACTGTTCCTGGCCGGCTATACTATGCGCTGGCGACTTTGACACAACCACGAACAATTTGTATAATTAGGACTCCAAACAGACAGGGATGAATTACCACAGGGGGGAATAGAACAATGAGTAATCCTTTCATGGAACCACGAATTACATCTCTCGAAATCAGCATGGCAGATCTCAAGGAAATAGTCGCGGAAACCTCCCGCCTGGTCGCTGAAAACTCACGCGAAAACAGGGAAAGCCGCGAAAGGTCAGACCGGGAGTTTGACAGG
>CAITZA010000039.1 GCA_903896745.1 uncultured Desulfomonile sp.
GCGGGGGTGGTTTCCAGTGTGTAATTTTCGTTGAATTTAAAGTTTCCCGTGACTCGATACCTGCGGCTATTGTCCCTTACAAATTTTATTCCGGAGACCTTTGGAGATATTTTTACCGATTTTTCAAGATCCCTTTTTTCAACCGGGTCGGAAAGGGTTACTATTATACCCCTGTCGGTCTTGTTGTTGTAATAGGGCTCTACTTCAACAATGGATACCTGTTGCACGGGAATGAACGTGTATGAAAAATCCTTTGCCAGCCGTGATCGCCCGGATGTGTCGGAAAAACCCTTCCTGATTTTGACAACGATTGGCGCCAAAGCTTGGGAAGGATGTTTCGGAACGACATAAAAGTCTGTTAGTCCTTCGTTTTCAACTTTCACGTTCTTTGTGTTCAATATTTCAAGCTGAACTGCAGTAGCGCCGGTTGTTGCTGAAAGCGCCTGAACAAGATTTGCGCCAAAAACAGGTTTGTTAAACTGCATTCGCAATTTCCATTCACCCGGCCTGGCATCCTGTTGGAAATCCTCCACGTAAGCGCTTACCGTAAGATCATCCGCTATCGCGCCTGATGACATAAAAGGAATGATTAGTGAAGAAAACAAAAGGATCAACAGGGTAAATACGGATTGGTTCGGCATTTCTCACCTCTTGTTTCAGGTAAATAGTAAAACATTATCTGAAAAAGAAACGGAAAGTTGTCAACAGATTTTACTACTGGACGACAGGAAGTTGATCTCTCTTTACTAATTCAAGGAGATACAATAAACCGGATTGATAAACAAAAGCCCTTTAGTCCACCGATGTTCATATGGAACAGGAATCAGCAGCTCTTGAACGCGTGGGATTGTGTAACTATTATTCAATCTGGCCCGACGCCGAAGTATTTGGAAGTCGCAGGCGCGACTTCATCTCCGGCGGTCAATGGCCATCAAATGTTATTCTTCGTAATTTTTTCCATAGGTCCCCTCGGAGGAGTCCTCTCTCCAGACACCAGCCCTGAATCCCTGGTGATCCTTAATTTTTTCGTACTGATCGAGCTCTTCCTGACACTTCACGCATAGGCGCGCCGCTGGAAAAAGTTTCAGGCGTTGCTCAGGAATCGGTTCACCACAATCCTCGCAAGCGCCATATTCGCCATGCCTTAGCCTGTCGAGAGCGTCTTCAATTTCTTTTAGCTGCCTGTGCTGTCGCATTGAAATCCGGGCGTCCAGTTCTCTGGATATCTCCCCGGTTGCAAGATCGATTTCATCACCTTTTTCTATGGCGTCTATGCTGCGCCCGACCTTGATCGATGCAATCATTTCCAACAGAACCTGCTTGGGTTCAAACCTCGGCGTATCGACAGTCTTTTTGGGCTCTACCGGCTCTACGCGTTCCGGTAACCTTGGGGGCGCGGACGGTGGTGGTAACACTTTTTTTACGGGCTCTATTTGCGGCGCCTTGGACGTCTTCTCGGCCAATCTGTAAAAATTCTTTCCGTCCTCAATTTTGCGTTCAATCTGACCCTTTTGAACCTTACCCCTGACACTATTCGGCACTATTCCCAGTTTGGCAGCAATTTCTTCACGTGTCATCCACATGTGTTGATACCCCTTGATGAGCTGTTACGCCACAAGATACAAATGTTCATAACTACCAAAATAAACGCGCAGCCAATATGACTCGGTTTCGCCCTTTTTGGTTCCACAACCATGATTCCCGTCTGATACAAACGGTCAATGATTGTTCGGGTTCGCGCAATCGCGACTTGTAACACCCTAAAAATCAACTGGAAACTCGGCATTCCACTTGTAATGATTCTAATAAATCCCTATTGTTTTGGCGACATCACACTGGACAGCGCGGTTTAGGAATTTTTTATGGAATCCGCCTGAGACAGGCGCAGCAAGCGCCGCGTCCCCGTGGAGCGAGGATTTTATTTTATGTCGCAGCGCAAGTCAAGTTGTTTGTGCTATTTTCTCTGGGATTACCAGTAGCGATTCCGTTGGGGAGGACCTGTTTCTGGAGAAGTACTTTCGGTGGCTGGGCTTTGAACTGGCGCTTTGGGTTTACGCGCCTGTATTGCGGATTCGGTTTCGTTCAGCAGTCTTTGGGTATAATCTTTGCTCGACTGTTTTTCCAAGAGCGGCAAAGCCTGCCTGAAATCTTTAGCGGCCTCTTCGAGTCGTCCCAAATCCTTGTAGGCCACACCACGGTTGGCTATAGCCAGTCCGTTCGAGGGGGAAGCGGCTATGACTCTGGAAAAGTGGTCTACCGCAGCCTGAAAATTTTTCGCCATCATATTTGCCACCGCCAGATCATACAGCGCCTGCGGTGAGGCCAGCTTGGGGTCTATCCTGAGAGCCTTGTCAATTTCTGCGGCGCTTTGTTTGTACTGTTTGAGCAACAGAAGAATCTGGCCTTTATCCAGAAGAATTGACGCTTCCTCAGGATAGGTTTTCAGAACAACATTAAAATCTGCGACAGCCTTTTCATATTGTTGCGCCAGTTTGTAGGCCTGCCCTCTGAGCGCTATAATGTCCAGGGAATCGGGTTTGGATGCCAGTACCTGATTCAGGTTCTTTATTGCCTCATCGGTTCTTCCGAGTCTCAGGAGAATTTCGGCCTTGGCAACCAGCATTCCGGCATCCGGTTTGACTATTCCCGCGAGGGTCTCATAATCATTGAGGGCTCCCTGGTTCTTCCCAAGCCTTGAATATACATCGGCCCTGTTGATCAAGGCTCTCTCAAACCTTGGATTTAATTCCAGCGCCCTGGAAAAGTCTTCCACAGCGGCCTCTGGCTTGCCTGTGGACACATAGACAAAACCTCTATTATTGTAAGCCTCGGCATTTTTGGGATCCAGACTCAAGGACTTGTCATACGATTCCAGCGCGGCGGCAGGGTTATTGGCGGCAAAAAGCAAATTCCCTTTTCTGAACCAGGCCAAAGCATTTTTGGGATTTAATTGAAGGGTCTTCTCCAGGTCGGAAAGCGCTTTGTCGGGGTGGCCCAGTCGCTGGAACGCCAGAGCTCTCGAATAATACGCTTCTGGATCACCCGGATTGTTTTGAATAGACCGCGATAGATCATCTATTGCCGCCTGGAATTTCAAAAGACCCAGATTGGCTTCCCCACGAATCCTATAGGCCCCGGGATATCCAGGCGATTTTTCAAGCGCCCCTGTCATGTCCTGCACAGATTTGTCATAACGCTTGTTATGCAAATATATCTGGCCACGACCAAATAACGCTTCCACGAGGTTGGGGTCTTTAGCCACAGCTTTTTCAAAATCCAGAAGCGCCTTGTCATCAAGGCCTTTTGATCTGAATGCTGATCCCCGGAAAAAATATGCCTGCGCCAGATCAGGGCTTTGCGAAATAACCTTTGTATACAGATTTATGGCTTCGTCCAGATTCCATCGCCAATGTTCTCCAATTGCCCGGGAATATAGATTCATAACTCCGGTCTGGGAAAAGGCCACATGGCAGGAAATGACCATGAATGCCAAGCAGAAACATCCGGCTGTAATTATTTTTTTCCTGGTCAATGTTATACCGCTTCGACCTTCGCTTTGTCGGTTTGCATACTTTTCAGTCATCAACGGTCAGAGTGGGGCACATCATTCTGACAGAACCCGGTTTTAGCGTGATCTGATTATTCCCTGTCCACAAATTTGGGTAGAGCCCCGAGAACGACTCGTCATCGTCTGCTTAAGGACAGAGTCTCCTTCACTTTGTCGCTGTTTGCCTGCTCCCTGGCTGAAGAGCCTGTCGCTCTATCAGCCTGGATTGACAATGCTTTCATAAAATCCCCGCGGGCCATATCGGAATCTCCAAGAAACTCATACGCTATCGCCCGCTTGAAATAAGCCTCCCTGAAGTTGGAGTCCAGACCAATGCTTTTTGAAAAAGCCTTGATTGCTTCGTTAATTTTTCCCTGCTTTCCCAGCGAAAGCCCCAGATTGTAATACCCCAATGCGTCATCCGGTCTTGACTGAACAACTTTTTGAAACAGTTCAGTTGATGTTTTGTAATCACCCAGTTGTTCCTTGAGAACTGCGAGGGTTGACAGCGCATTCGGGTTTGGCTCTGAATCATCAAGACTGATACTCTTGTCAAGGTCTTTTACGGCCTTGTCCATTTGCCCCATTTCCATGTAGCACGACGCCCTGTATGTATAAACGGTTGGATTCTGGGGCTCGAGTTCAATCGCCCTGGAAAAGTCTGCGACAGCTTTGGGATACTCGGAATTCGATTTATAAATCCATCCCCTGTTTGCGTAAGCCTTCGCAAGATCAGGATTCAATGAAATAGCCTTTGAAATATCCCTCATCGCCAATGCGGAGTTTCCTTTTGTAAAAAAAACCCAGCCCCGGTTATTGTAAAGATCCGGATGAGATGGATTTATCTTTGCGGATTGATTGTAATCCTCGAGAGCGTTATCCAAATCGTTTTTCCTGAAGTACGCGTTTCCACGCTGGAAATAAGCCAGCGCATACTGTGGGTTAATGTTGATTGCCCTTGTCAGATCCTTTATTGCCTGATCCTCAAGACCCTTCCTGAGAAACGCGTTGCCGCGATTGTAATAGGCCAGGGCATAATCCTTGTTCAATTCGAGGGCCTTGGTAAAATCCTGAATCGCCAGATCATAATCCTGTTTCTGAGTCAGAGCCCAACCCCGGTTGTTATATGCGTCAACATCTTTGGGATCGATCTTCAATGCCTGGGTGAAATCTTCTATTGCCTTGTCGAATATCCCCTTTCCGTAGAACGCGTTCCCACGGTTATAATATGCAAGGGAGTATGATGGATTGAGGTCCAGGGCCCGACTGTAGTCCTTGATCGCCTTGTCGAAATCCCCCTGGCGGTAATACACGCTGCCTCTGTTATTAAAGGCTGTTTCCAGATTGGGGTCCATTTCTACGGCTTTGGAATAATCCTCCAGCGCCCTCTGGTTTTCTCCCAATTTCTCGAATGCCAGACCGCGTCTGAAAAAGGCGTCCGCTGAGGATACCCCCTGCTTGATGGCCCTGTTAAAAAAATCCAGAGCCTTGGCATAATCTCCGGCCCTATATGCCACCTTGCCATTTTCAAAAAAATCCTCAGCCGCGGGAGGCGCTTGGGCAAAACAGCACGTCTGGGCCCAGAACAGAAAAACAAGAATGTAAGTTATCAATCCAAAGTTCATGGAGATTGCCATTCTTAATATATTACTCGACTTAGATATAGTATCACATCAATTAGTTAACTGTCCATATTAATGTTAACAATATAACTTTTTTAAAGCTCTGCATAAGAAAATGGCCACTAGCCCTTATTACGCCTAACCGACCAAAGATAGAGCCAGGCTATCGTTTTGACGATAGACTACTCTAATAAGACAACATTTTTTTTGAATGGTTCCTCGGTTCTCCCGGGAATGGAATTGAACCAGGTTCAAACCATCAGGCTACAACCAGATCAGGTTTGGGAAGGAGTTTGAACTGATCTCATGTTTGTTGAGGCGGATCAGAAAGATATATAATATTGGAGTTTTATCCAATAGATTGAAATGATATGAGCCTATTTCATTGGGCTATCAATAATCCTGCAATACATGCCGTCAGTAAGCCGGACATCAATCCGGCCAGAAGGGCTTTGAGTCCCAACGAGGCAACCTCTTTGGTACGATCTGGCGCCAGGGATGAAAC
>CAITZA010000040.1 GCA_903896745.1 uncultured Desulfomonile sp.
CAGAATGGGTCATGCAATTTCCTTTTTCCGCATCCGCCTCGGACTTGACGCTGAGAAACCGCTCATAGGCTTTGAAGAATTCTCCTCGGCGAGGGTCACCGGCAAAACCAGGCAAGCTGCTAGAGATCTCATCAACAACACAATCCGCAATATTTGCAGGATCCAGATTATAGTCTTTCAAATCCGAATCATCCTTAAATCGTTCGATCAGCACCTCGCGCAAGCCTGTTTTTTCTTTCCTGGCGCAACCCATCGCGGAAAGTGCCACTAGAATCATCAAGATCAGTTTTTTCATAAAGTGCTCGAAGGTCATTATTGGTTAAATAAACGGGTTATTATCGGACAACGACTTCAAGGTGGCCAGAAAAACCCCAGGAGCCGCGCAAGGAAGTCATCAGTCCAGCTCATTGGCGTGCAATTGATCGGGAGAAACCGTCTTTCCCGCTTGCCGCAATCTTCTGATGATGTCATTGGAGTGAGGAAGCTCAGCTCCAAGGCTGATGACAAACGAGGAAACCTCCTCGATGGTCATCTGGCATTGAACCACTTTGGACTCATGCACCATGATCGTGAAGCCTGACGTCGGATTTGGGGATGTTGGCACATAGACTACGAGCATATCCTCGACGTGGTTTGTCACATAAGCCGGCACCCATAGTCCGGGGCGTGGATATTCGATCAGAATGACTTCGGTGATCCTTTGCCCATCATCATCGTGAAAGAGCTTGAGGAGTTTCTGTGAGACGCGATAAATCGATCCCAGCACAGGAATCCTGTTGATGATCTTTTCGAGGAAATATAGCACATAGGCTTTATCCTGCTTGAGCAGATAGCCAATATATACCAGCAATCCCACGGTTCCCAGAAAAAGCGTCACCGGAATCAGAAGGCTCTCATATCGACCATAGATGCTTAAAACAGTGTCCTGAAGGATTCCCTCCACGTACACAACGATTTGGAGAATGATGACAATGGGCATCAGGCCCAGAACACCAATCAGAAAATATTCAAACACATTTTGCAGCTTTTTCTTCATGCCTGATGCTCCAGAGGTTAGAATCCGCTTATGCGAATATTCAACAAGAGACAAATCACTTCTGTCAGCCCAACAGGGACTGAACCATCTTCCATTTGTATTAAAGTTGACCCATGAACGAAATCCGCATGTACTGTACTGCCATTTGCCCTTACTGTGTCATGGCCGAGCGTCTGCTGCGACAGAAGGGCGTACTGGAGATTCAAAAACTTCGGGTCGATCTGGACCCATGTCTCCGGCAAGAGATGCTGGAAAAAACCGGGCGAAGAACCGTACCGCAAATCTTCATCGGCGATTGCCATGTTGGTGGATTCGATGATCTAGCCTCTCTGAATCACGCTGGCAAGCTTGATTGCCTGCTCAACATGGCCACGGACACCTTGAACCCCGCGCCAGACTTGTAAGAAATTTTCAATCCATGATGTCCAGGATATTGCCCTCTTTGTCCAGCAGGAACAATTTGTTCTGAACCGCGTAATGCCCCAGAACGTTCCTGCTCCGGAACCTGCAGCGAACCTGGTAGCCACGCTCC
>CAITZA010000041.1 GCA_903896745.1 uncultured Desulfomonile sp.
ATTAAAGAAATGCCTGTCAGGGAACTGGACACCCAGAACGGAAAAATGTACCTGCTAAGAATATGACTCGATTGGTGTGAGCTCAAAGAATCACTCAGTCAGAATCAACACGAACTTTGAGGGCTTAAAACAATCTAAGGAAACTGGAGTTCCCTGCTCAGAGCGTCCGTGAGGCTTGCTCTGTCTGGTGTCGCGTTTTGTAAGACTATAAACTCATCCAACACATGTAACAGGATCCAGGGACTTGTTCTGCAGACCCGGGAGGCCATCGTAACGGCGGCGGGCAAAAAAACGCGCTATATTATAAACATATTCCTCTGGCATTTCTTCATAGGTGTTATGGCCGCAGTGAGGCAGCACCGCGAGTTCTCCATCCGGCAGGTTCCTGTAAAAAGCCACCCCCTGTTCCACTTCAAAAAGAAAACTCCTGTCAGGGTAAAGAACCAGGGTAGGGCAGTTAACCCTGTTCAAGGTCGGTCTCAGATCAAACATTTCCTTACCGTATGCGCCGCCGAACTGTCTGAACTGATTGTGAAAAGATCTTGTGCGATCCCCGTGCCAGCCTGTAAGTTTTTCCTGCAAAGAAGGATCGAGTTCGTCGAAACTCTTGGTAAATTTCGAGAGGTTGAAATCGTGCATAGTAGTTGGGCTGTAGCACAATGTGCTCGATATGACGAGGTTCTTTACTCGCTCCGGATATTTCACTGCGTATTCTGCCGCTATGACTCCACCCTCGCATTGCCCCACCATATAGAATGAGTCTATTCCGAGCCAATCTCTGAAGGATTCCAGTTCCCTGACGCTATCTTCGTTAAAATGATCGCTGGTGTAGAATTCATAAAAGTCGTCCCCTCCGTTTGTTTGACCAAAACCTCTCCTGTCATAGCAAATGACCTTGTATCCTTTTTCCACGAGGCCGGGAACGACCTTATCCCACATTCTTGCGCATCCAAAACCGTGATGAAGCATTATCAGGGGGGCGCCGAAGCCGTGAATTTCATAATACACGTCTTTTCCATCGATCCTTGCAAAGGGCATTTGAAACTCCATTGTCTTTGATTGAACCGCGTGGACCGGACGGGCGTCAATATGTTCCAGCCATCATACCCAATGGCATGTTTGAGGGATGTTGTCGCCGGCCCATCCGGAAGTCGTACGGGCGCAGGTTCATTAGGACATATTCTCCAAAGTGTTCCAAATCCACAAGGAAAAATTGTTGAAGCTACCGCTGAAGCTACTGGCGTCCCTCAACTTGAGGTGATAGAATTGCCTATAACGATCAGGCAATCTGGTGACGGAGTGTGTTGGTGTTACAGGTTTTTTTGCGCTTCAATTCACCCGCCGCAGAGCGGATTCATCCTTGCGTGTGGGGCCGGAAATCAGTAGAATATGAGCCCATCCAGGGGTTGTTTTTCCCGGTTTTCAGTTGAGAAGCAGGGAGTTCCATTATGAGGGGACAGTTACTAACCCGTCAGAAAAAAATACTGAAGCTTATCGAATCACATGAAGACGGGATCAAGATATCAGAGTTGGCTGAAATTCTTGGAAGCGGGATACGGAATCTGTATCGTGATTTCGATGTTCTCAAACGATCCGGTTTTCCTCTTTACCGTGAAGCCCAGGGTAAGTACCGTTACTGGAAACTGGCTGATACGGAGAAGAGCGGGCATGAGCCGGATATTACCCCCACCGAACTCATGGCCCTCTACACTGCGCATGACCTGCTGAGAGTCTACTACGGAACCCTGTTTCAGGAAGACATTGACAGCATTTTATGGAAAATCAGGTCTGTTTTCCCTTCGGAAACCCTTAACAAGCTTGACGAAATTCGCTCCGAAACAAACATAGACGCCGGGTATGTCAAAACTCTGCTTGAACTTGGCGATCTCATCCGTGACCTCACCCACGCCGTGCAGGAAAGGAAACAGGTAAATCTGATCTATAACTCCGTCTCCGGTGATACAAGCACGGTTCGCAAAATTGACCCCTATCGGGTGTGGTTGATGAATGGAAGTTTTCATCTTCTGGCGTTCTGTCATCTGAAAGGGGCTGTCCGGGCCTTTTCGGTGGAACGCATACAAAGTATCAAAGTCCTCACACGATGCTTCAAGAAAAGAAATGATTTCGATGCGGACGCCTACATACAGTCCGCATTCAGGCTCGCAAGCGCCGACCCGCTCGAGGTAGTTCTCCGGATCAGCAAGGAAGCCGCTAACGTTGTTCTTGAGAGGGTCTGGCATCCCACTCAGCAGGTTACAACCCTCCCAAACGGCGACGCAAGGGTTACCATGAATGTTCCGATAACGTCCGGATTCGTCGCATGGATCCTCGGTTTCGGCTCAGCCGCTGAGGCGCTTGAACCAGCAGCCCTGCGTGATCGAATCCTGTGCGAACACGAGAACGC
>CAITZA010000042.1 GCA_903896745.1 uncultured Desulfomonile sp.
CTTCTTAGAGGCTTTTGTTTCTCGTTTTTCAATATAGTTAATTAAGAAAGACAAAAAAATATATTTTTGCCAAGTTTTTGCCCAAAGATTTGGCGTAATATTAGTGAAACATTATATATTAAAGGCGGTAAAGAGAAATCAGGGGGGAAGTGCGTGGGGGAATACCCCCCGAAAGTTGTGCCAGTTGTAATTAGAGTGTAGAATAAAAAACACTTTAAAGGAGGCACAGATGAAGAAGCGATTTACAGAGGAACAGATCATCGGTATTTTGCAGGAGGCGGAGAGAGGCGAGAAGGTCATGGACGTCTGCCGCAAACATGGAATCAGCGACGCGACCTATTACAACTGGAAGGCCAAGTATGGAGGCATGACCGTAAGCGACGCCCGGAAGCTGAGGGCACTGGAAGAAGAAAACCGTCGGTTAAAACATATCGTTGCGGATCTGACATTAGATAACCAGGCGCTAAAGGCCGTAATCGAAAAAAAGTTTTAAGCCCAGGGTTCGGAGGGAATCGGTCGGATTTGTTATCGAGAGCTTTGGGCTGAGCATAAGGCGGTCATGCCGATTAATAGGGTTAAGCAGAAACACATTACGGTATGAGGCCCCACAGGACAAAGACGAGGCGTTGCGGAAGCGATTACGGGAACTAGCAGAGGAAAGACGTCGATCCGGCTGCCAGATGTTTCATGCCATAGCGAAACGGGAAGGATTGGTCATAAACCATAAGCGGACAGAACGGATATATAAAGAAGAAAAGCTGTCCTTGACCATACGGAGGCGTAAGAAGAGATCATCCCATGCAAGAGTGGAGATACCCAGAGCAAAAAAACGGAATGAGTTATGGAGTCTGGATTTTCTGCACGATGCACTGGGCAACGGAAGGAAAATAAGGATATTGCCAATCCTGGACACGTTTACAAAAGAATGTCACAGAATAGAAGTGGATCAATCCATCGGCGGCAGGCGCGTCACTTCATTATTGAGCGAAGCATCTTTGATGCAGGGGCTGCCAGAGAATATTGTAGTAGATAACGGTCCCGAGTTTATCAGCAACGCAATGGATGAATGGGCCTACAACCGGAAAGTGAAACTACACTTTATCCGCCCAGGAAAACCGGTTGATAATGCCTTCATGGAAAGTTTCAATTCACGGCTCAGGGAAGAGTGTCTAAACGTAAACTGGTTCAGAAGCATTGAACATGCAAGAAAAGTAATTGAAGAATGGCGTATTGATTACAATGAAAACCGGCCTCACAGCACGCTAGGTTTCCTTACGCCGAAGGAATTTGCACAAAAAGAAGAAAATATGTTACTGGAAAACTCTAATTCTCAATGGCACTACAACTGGGGGTAGTCCACATCCTCCAGCTTTCATTTCCGGTTTCTATGATTTCACAATGATGAGTGAGGCGATCCAGCATGGCGGTAGTCATTTTAGCATCACCAAACACTTGAGGCCATTCACCAAAGGTTAAGTTTGTTGTTATGACGATAGAGGTTTGTTCGTAGAGTTTGGATATGAGATGGAAGAGCAGCTGGCTTCCGTTTTTTGAGAAGGGCAGATAGCCCAGTTCATCAAGCAGCACCATATCAAACCGAAGCAGTCGTGCAGATATTTTTCCTGCAAATCCAGCCATTTTCTCCTGTTCCAACTCATTGGCCAAATCCACCAGGTTATAGAATTTGCACTTTTTCCCATCCCTGACGGCTTGCGCCGCTATGGCAGTTGCCAAATGTGTCTTGCCGGTACCGGTGCCGCCTACGAAAATCAGATTGATATGCTGTTCAATAAAATCTCCCTGATACAAAGATCGAATCTGGTTTTTATCAACAGAACCGCCTTTGAAATCAAAACTGTCGATATCCTTGGGCGCAGGGAACCTGGCCTGCCCCATCCGATAGCGGATGCTTCTTATATGCCTTTCCGTGGCCTCGGCTTTAAGCATTTCCAGAATGACCTTTTCAGGAGTTGACCGGTTTTTCCGTCCATTGGACAGCGCTTCATCATAAACGGACTGCATGCCCCGTAATTTCAGTTTTCCCATAAACTCCATGATCTCATTGCGCAACATGGCATTCCCCCTTCATTAAAGATTCATACCGTTGGCAGTCTGCTATGGGTTCCTGCTTCAGGATCAGGTGGGGAGGAATGCCTACATCCGCGGCAAAGTCCTTTTCCTGACCCCTGTTGAGAAGATTGATAACGATCTCCTTACTCACTGCTCGCATTTTCAAGGCTTCTTGGCATGCCTTGTCAACGGCTTCAAGACCGTAAAAAGGAACGGCATTGAGAATGGCTACAAATTGACGGTCCCAGTCGGTAAAACGGTTCTGCAATCCGTTAAGGAGGTTTCCCATGCCCGTGGGAAGATCCCAGTCTTTGAAAGGGGCTCCGTTGCGTAATGCGCCTGGTTTCCGTTCAAGGGCAGAAACATAATGCCATGGATTAAAAACCGTTTTATTTTCTCCAAAGTGCCTCTCGTGCTCTCCTACGACACGGCCATCACTGACGATCACTATTCGATCGGCATATACTCTTATTTGCACGATTCTACCGATCTGGCTGCAATCAACGCTGTACCGGTTACGATCATAAGTCACCAGTGAACTGGATGTAACTCTGGCAGGACGTTCCCCATACCCGTCGAAAGGGGGAGGCAGACTGATCATGCGTGGCTTCTCTTCTTCGTACGTCTCCCAAACCGTCTTGTTGAAAAATGTGGGATGTTTATGGCTCTTTGCCCAGTTGATACATTGTTCTTTTAATGTATCGTTGAGCTCCCTGAAGTTTCTGGCCTTAACCTTGGGAGTGAAAAATCTCCTTCTGACCAAGCCTACCTGGTTTTCAACCTGACCCTTTTCCCAGCCTGCACCCGGTGTGCAGCTTACAGGTTCAAAAAGATAATGAGAGCTGATCTGGGCGAAACGGCTGTTGAAGTTCCTCTCTTTGCCGCCTATGATCTTGTTCACAACCGTTTTGAGGTTGTCATAGATGCCTCTCCTGCACACCCCTCCGAAAAACTCAAAAGCCTTTATATGGGCATCAAAAACCATCTCCTGCGTTTCTCTGGGGTAGGCTATGCAAAGAAAATAGCGGCTGTAACATAACCGCAGATGGGCAACCTTTACCTTTAAACTGATCCCGCCTATCTCTACCCATTCATGGCTCCAGTCAAACTGAAAGGCTTCCCCTGGATCAAATCTCAACGGTATATATACACCTCCCGTTGAGATCTTCCGCTCATTGCGCCATCGCTGAATATAACGCCTGACACTGTCATAGCCACCACCATAACCGTTCAGTTGGATATCCTCAAAAAGAATCTGTGCCGTTCTCCTTAGTCTTCTCGGCAGTTTCTCATCCTCATCCAGTTTACCATCGAGCATTTCTGTAAACGGCCCCAGCTTAGGCATGGGCTGTTTCCGGCGCTCGTACTGGAAAAGAGTCTCTCCACTCCTGATGGCTCTTCTGACTGTGTTCCGTGATAAATGAAGATCTTTTGACGTCTGACGAATCGATTTGCCGTCTCTATGTACCGATAACCGTATCTTCCTAATAGTTTCCACCGTGAGCATCCTTCCTGCCTCCTTCTCCTGTATTGGTGACAGAATAGAAGGCTTGCAGGCCTGGGTCAATTTTGAATGCCGATTTTGCCTACTGGTGGGTCATTATTGCATGCCGATTCACAATAAACTAAAATTTCAAACAACCACTCATGCATTTGCCATGGCTGACCCGCCATAGTGTATGAGAATACATCGACATGCGGCAATAAATTATGTTCAACTATGTACTTGCCAGCCATCAAATGAAGATAATAGTCGGGATCCATCAAGACAAAAACCGTGGCGTGTATTA
>CAITZA010000043.1 GCA_903896745.1 uncultured Desulfomonile sp.
GCCCCCATCCTCACCAACTCCTGAACGTGCATGAAACGGTTTTCGAAAACCTGCTCGGTAATCACACAGCTTGCATCGCCCAACGCCATCAACGCCATGTATTGGGCCTGAAAGTCCGTGGCAAAACCTGGATAAGGGTCAGTCACAACATCTCTACTGTGCAAAGCTCCGTTGGAAATAACCCTCACATTTTTGTCAGATATTTCCACCTTAAGGTCAGCCTCTTGCAACTTTGCGAGTAACGATTCCATGTGAGCGGGCTCACAACCTTCAACCGTAACATCGCCTTTAGTTATGGCGCCGGCCAGAAGATAGGTGCCGGCTTCAATCCTGTCCGGCATAACCTCATGAACTATTCCGTCCAGTCTATCGACTCCTTCTATGACGATCTCAGGCGTTCCCGCGCCGTAAATCCTGCCTCCCATACGGTTGATCACATGGGCCAGTTCACAGACTTCCGGTTCAATTGCGCAATTTCTGAGAACCGTTGTTCCCTTTGCCAGTGAAGCCGCCATAATGAGATTTTCAGCTCCGGTTACCGTGTTGAGGTCAAAGGTGAACTCAGCGCCTTTCAACCTCGACGCTCTTGCCTGAACATATCCGTTATTGAGCTCAATTCTAGCTCCCAGAGCCTCAAGCCCCTTGAGGTGCTGATCAATAGGACGGGCGCCTATGGCGCAACCTCCAGGAAGGCTGACATCCGCGCGTCCCTCACGGGCCATCAATGGGCCAAGAACCAGAACTGAGGCCCGCATCGTCTTGACCAACTCGTAAGGGGCGGTATGATCCGTAATTTCACGTGCCTTGATTCTCAGGGCCCCGGGGGTAAAATCGTCCAACTGAACACCAAGCTGCAACAGGAGTTGTTTGGTTGTCCTGATGTCCATCAACGCGGGCATTCGATGGAAAATCATTTCATCCGTGGTTAACAGGGCCGCGCACATCAATGGCAGGGCGGCGTTCTTCGAACCACTTATCTGAACATTCCCTGTCAGTCGATTCCCGCCTTTTATAACTATTTTTCGCATTTATCACGTTCCTTATACCGCTAACAGGCGGGATTAGTATTTTACAGAGAAGAATGATTACTTGTTTGACACGAAATTATACGAGGCATCGTTACTTGTTCTCAATAGTGACGCAGGGTTATATCATTTTAAGAATCAGGGCGCAACCGGTTAACTGCCACTGAGGCGAAAACATTTATCGGGAGCCAAAAAGAAATCTTCACTTTCCAGGGGCATTGTCGGCCCTTGATTTATCCTCGCAAGAACACCCCGATCTACGAGTTTATGCCCAATCCTCCCCCCGAACCAGCATGTTTAATAAACCGAAGTTAATATGAAATCAGCTCAATGAGGTCTTCCCTCGAGAAGTGTTTAAGAATCAGCTTGTCATCCTGTCTTACCACGGATTCCATCAGTCTCTTCTTTTTCAGGATGATGGTGTCAATTTTTTCTTCCAATGTATTCCTTGTTACCAGCTTGAACACCTGAACGCCCCGTTGTTGGCCAATCCTGTGAACCCGGTCGGTGGCCTGCTCTTCACGAGCCGCGTTCCACCAGCGATCGTAATGTATGACTACCGAGCCTCCGGTAAGGTCTATCCCGAGACCTGAAGCGCGAAGTGACGCAGTGAACACCTTGCATTCCGGGTCTGTGTTAAACTTCCTGATCGCCTCGGCACGCTTTCTTGTATGTCCCTTTATTGTGGAGAAATTCAGGCCAACATCAATCAGATAGCTCTCGATCAGTTCCAGCATCTTGACATACTGACTGAACACAACAACCTTTTGACCGGATCGAACACTCTCATCCAGCAGATCTACAAAAGTGTCCCACTTGCCTGACTCATACTTGGCATAGTCTTTTGTCTCACCCTCAAGAAGCGCTGGATGGTCGCATATTTGTTTGAGACTGTTCAGAATGGCAAATATATGCATATACGGGACGGTCTTGTCAGGATCCTTGAGCGTCTGAACAAGCTCCTGCCCCTGATTATCCACCACATCCCGATAAAACCTGTACTGAGTTTCGCTTAAATCACACCGCCGGATGTCCTCAATCTTCGGAGGTAGCTCCTTGAGCACCTGTTCCTTTTTTCGCCTTAGCGTGAAGGGATGTATCAGTTTTGCAAGTTTATCCTTGGCGTTAGTATCTGATTCCTCTTCAATGGGGACCCTGAAGTATGTTTCAAAAACAGTCTCTGAGACAAAGTATCCTGGCAGCGTGATATCGAAAAGCGATTTCAGCTCAGTGACGCTGTTTTCTATCGGGGTTCCCGTAAGGCCTATGACACATTTTGCATGCAGGGACTTTATTGCATGATACGTCTTGGTCAGTCTGTTCTTAACGGCCTGAACCTCATCCAGCACCATCAGGTCAAAGCTTGTTTCAGAGAGTATTTCCCGATCTCTCAGGGCAATGCCGTAAGAGGTTATGATTAGCGGATGTTTTTCCCAATCATCGTGGGCGGCCCTGTCAGCGCCATGATAAATGAACGGCCGCAGATAGGGACAATATTCCAGCACTTTGTCGTACCAGTGACTCAGCACCGTGGTAGGACATACCACGATGAATCGCGTGCTTACATTTGCTCTCGAACAACGATTGTGTATGCCGGTCATCAGCGCCATTACCTGATGAGTCTTTCCAAGCCCCATGTCATCACAGAGTAGCCCGGAAAAACCATTCTCATAAAGGAACCACAGCCATCCATATCCGTTTTTCTGGTAAGAACGGAGACGACCTTTCATGGAACTGACAGAAGGGACTCTTGTGGGAGCTTTTAATCCATCGAGATCCTCAAACCAATTCCTGAGCTTGGCGCTTTCGTACCTTTTTTCGATTTTTTCCTGAAGAGCGAGAAACCGCAAGTATTCAACCTTCGACAGGGTTATCTCATCCCCATCCACCGCAACCGCATTGTCCCGACTGTTTATCCAGGCAAACTCGGCGCCCAGGGTATCTATCCATTTTGAACCATAAACTATGAACCTCTGGTTGTTGCGCTTTGCCTCAAGTATTTCCCTGAATGAAACCGTAAAATCGCCATAATCATAACTGATTTCAATTTTAACCTGCCCCGAAGGAGAGGGCTTGTGGGTCACGATTACCTTGTTACAATTCTCGACTGTCTCCCGCTCAAGGAGGCTCTTATCCACTATTATTGACGGCTCATCCCGTAGTAATTCAAAATTTTCTTTTAGAAATGATGAAATCTTTTCGGGGTGAACCATAACTCTTTTCTGGGGTGAGAAATATTCGGAGGGAAGATTCGCCACGCTTACATGAATCCGGTAAAAACCAAAATCAGGAAAAAAGTAGTAAGCGCCGAAAAGGTGTTTGTCCAGAGTAGACCGGTCAATAAATTTGTTCTCTTCTCCAGCCTCGTCATCAGGATTCCGTACCACCGGTTTTATCAGCAGGGCTGATGACTCGGTTACCTCGATAGTGTATCCCGTCTCCAATGGTTTGGGATTAATAAAAAGGTTGGAGCCGATTATTTCTTTCTTCTCCGCTCGCTCTATTACCGGCCCAATAAGGATACGTGGAGGAATGAACCGGATTATCGTTTCACCCTCTTCGTCCATGCCCTCTACGATTAATTCTTCCCTATGCTCAAGAAAATTGAAGCTGAAATGCCCCCCTAGACGGCCCGCCAGAAGAAAACCTACCTTCGCAATCCGATGCCATATACTTTCTTCCATACTTTGACGGGCTGATTTGATGCCCCGCTTGTTTATTTCCAGTTCATCCTCGGTATATTGCCACGGTTTGCGTCTTAATGACGGCACATTGGGGTCTTTTAACTTCTTCCCATACATTCTCTTGTATACGGTCGGATCTATGTCCCGTCTTATGATCTCGAAAAACTCGTGCAGAAATTCGTCTACCAGTCTTTCTCCCGGCATGAATGACAGTATCTCGTCAGACCCACGATCCGAATACGTCATCCTCAGACCCTCTCCACCATGGTTTACATGCGCCCTGAAACCTAGTGACGAATCACCGAAATTCTTGAAACCAAACCAGCTTATTTCATTCCAGAAACTCTCCTGGAAATCTTCACACAGACTCTTTAATTTTCCTGTTTCTTGATCTGTCCTGAGAATGTATCGGACAAAAGTAACTATGTGATGACAATAGGTTCTGGTGGATGACCTGAAGCAGCCGCAATTAGCTTTTGAGAGAATTCTGGTTTCCGGATCCAGAGTTACATGAACATTAAAACTTTTTGTTGAAGACTCTGAAATAAGACCAAAATATGCTTCTCTACCAAAATTTATGTGTGAAATTCGCGAAGACTCAACCAGCCTGAGTCCCCTGTTCAACGCCTCAGAATTGAATTGCTTCGTGATCTCGGACGGGAGCTCGCCACCACAGGACACACCCGACAGATTCTTCTGAAAATCCAGGATTTTTTCAAACACTTGTTTCTCCTGTATCCGAGTCTCTTACTGAGAAACGCTTGGCGTGCGTTATCATACCAGCAAAATGTTGTCAACATTAAATTATTATTTTATAATTTATGCTCAACATTTATTTATACTGGATTTATTTATGATCATCCTTTGTTAAAGTTAAATATTGAAATAGAGTATTATTTTCTCGCGAAAATTACTATATTTTGGATTTGACGCCTAATTTTTATGATTTCACAAGGGTTTATTTATCCCGTCTTCTAAATTCTTTCCGACAGAATACTTCCTTGAGGCATAACACTTTTACTGATATGATTCACGGGTCAATCATGCTTCGTTCCAAAGAATGAAGGAAATCATACTGATGAATAAAAAGCATGTGGTCCTGATAGTATTATTGGTGGTGGCAGGCCTGACAACGGGGATTTCGCTGTATTTAAGAAAGCCGTCCATACCTCCCGGGACAGTGTTCGTGAGTGGTAACATTGAGGCCATAGAGGTGGATTTATCGTTTCGGATAGCGGGGCAGATAAACAGCCTGCCCATAATGGAGGGCGATCGGGTTGCCAGGGATCAGGTGATAGCCGCATTGGATATCGATACGCTTGAAGCGCTTCGAGGCTCGGCTCAATCGGAAATCGCCACGGCACGTGCCGTGCTGGACGAACTCGAGGCTGGAACAAGAGAAGAAGAGATCAAGAGCGCTCGAGCCATTTCAAAAGCTGCGGAGAGCAGACTGGCCAACGCGCGTGACGAATACGAAAGGCATCTGAGTCTGTACAAGGGTGGCGCTATTTCCGCATCTGCCCACGACAGCAAGGAGATGGCGTTCAAGGTCGCCACAGAGGAATTCAACAACTCCGTTCAGAGATTGACCGAGCTTGAGAGAGGCCCGCGCGAAGAACAGATAAGGGCTGCGCGTTCCAGGCTTGAACGTTCGAGGTGGGAGTTGAAACGGATAGAGCTGGACATTAAACATTCCTCATTGCAATCACCAATTAACGGTGTAGTCCTGGTTAAGGCCAATGAACTCGGTGAGGTCATTTTACCCGGAGCGACGGTTGCGACGGTTGCCGAAATAGATGAGGTATGGCTCAAAGGATATGTTGGAGAAAAGGACCTTGGCAAGATCAAGCTTGGCCAGAAAGCCCACATTAGCATAGATACATATCCGGACAAATTCTATAAGGGAATTGTAACTTTCATATCGACCCGCGCCGAGTTTACCCCTAAAAACGTTCAAACACGAGAAGAGCGGATAAAACAGGTGTACAGGGTAAAAATCACTATTCCCAACCGGAACCAGGACCTGAAAATCGGCATGCCCGCTGAAGGATTTATTATTGTTGACGACGTGCAACAGTGACTAGAGGACTCTCTTTTGCCCAAATCTCTTAACTCGGGTTCGCAAGATGATGGACATGTAATTATTACTGAGAATTTGTGCCGTGATTTTGGTTCGACCAAGGCCGTTTCAGATCTGAATCTGATTGTAAAAAGAGGTGAGTTATTCGGGCTGGTAGGACCGGATGGGGCCGGAAAGACCACTACGATCAGAATGTTGGCCGGAATCCTTGAACCAACCTCGGGTAATGCGTGGATCGACGGAATTTCTGTAATCGATGATCCGGAGGCGGTTAAGGAACATCTTGCATATATGCCTCAAAGGTTTGGTCTCTATCAGGACCTCACGGTTCTGGAAAACCTTGTTTTCTATGCAGACCTCTTTCAGGTTCCCAAAAAAGATCGTCCGGCACGTATGGAAGAACTCTTTGGATTCAGCAGGCTTGGTCCTTTCAAGGACAGGCTGGCCGGCGCCCTGTCTGGCGGCATGAAGCAAAAACTGGGCCTGGCTTGCGCTCTAATCCATTCTCCACGCCTGATTCTGCTTGATGAACCTACCAATGGGGTAGATCCCGTTTCCAGGCGGGATTTCTGGAAAATACTTTATGAATTACTCAAACAGGGAATCACGATCCTTGTCTCAACGGCCTACCTGGATGAAGCAGAGAGAACAACCAGAACCGGATTGATGAGTAATGGCAGACTGATAGAGGTAGGATCTCCCAATTATTTAAAAAGCCTTGTCAAAGGTGTAATGATGGAGCTTGTTCCGTCTGATGTTGCGATGGCCCGGAAATGTCTTGACCGCGGAAACGGAATCCTCGATGTGAACGTTTTTGGAGATACGCTCCATGTCAGGTTTCAGGACAAATCGGTCGAAAAAGTAGCGCGGGATAGTCTCCATGAATGCGGTGTCAGAATAATTTCTTCCAGATGGATAAACCCCGCGATGGAGGACGCATTTTTGTCCCTGATCCCTCAGAAAATCGAAGGCCGGAAAATTGAAGGTTAGTCAAGTTTGAACAACGATACTCCGGAAATAGCCGTGTTTGCCCATGATCTGTCAAAAACTTTCGGGAGTTTTGTGGCTGTCGATCATATCAGTTTCGAAGTCCGGAAGGGTGAAATATTCGGCTTCCTCGGTCCCAATGGCGCAGGAAAAACCACTACGATAAAAATACTTTGTGGCTTGCTTACGCCGACTGCGGGTGTGGCGAGGGTCTCAGGATTTGACGTTTCTACCGAGTTCGAGGAAATCAAGAAGCATATTGGCTATATGTCCCAGAAATTCTCATTATACGAGGACCTGACTGTTTCGGAGAACCTTGATTTCTTTGGTGGAATTTACGGTCTTACACCCGATAGGAAAGCGGCTCGCGACGAGTGGGTCTTAAAGATGGCCGACCTTACGGATAAAACCGGAACACTTACTGGCGCCTTACCCCTCGGATGGAAACAGCGCCTGGCTCTCGGGTGCGCTGTACTTCACGAGCCGCCGGTATTGTTTCTTGATGAGCCCACATCCGGTGTTGATCCTCTCTCGAGACGAAATTTCTGGGATCTGATTAACGAGCTGGCATCCCAGGGGGTAACCGTCTTTGTAACAACTCATTACATGGAAGAGGCCGAATACTGTAACCGCTTGGCGTTAATGGCCGCTGGACGCATCATAGCGTTGGGTTCTCCTAACGAACTTAAGACCAAATGGATGACCGAAACGGTTATTGATCTTGAGTGCGAACATATCATTGAAGCGGCTGAGTTATTGGGGGCTGAAAAGATTTTCTCTGAAACGGCAATATTCGGCAGCCTGATCCATCTCGTGACCAGAGTTCCGGACACTGCCATGCAGACAACGCGCGACGTTCTCGAAAGGGCAGGGATTGGTATTTCCCGTATGGAGATCATTACTCCAAGCCTTGAAGATGTTTTTGTAACCCTCACGTCTAAAGACTCCAGGTAATATAACCAGTTTTTACGAAAAGCATGAACATTGCCAGAACATTTGCCGTAGCCAGGAAAGAAACCCGTCAGATAATAAGGGACTCAAGATCACTGTATCTGGCTCTGGGAATTCCTGTGATGCTGATGGTTCTGTTCGGTTATGCGCTATCGCTGGACGTTGACAACATACCCATCGCGGTTTGGGATCAGGATAAAAGCCCGCAGTCCAGAGAATTTCTGGACCGCATGACAAGTTCGGGATACTTCAGTACCGTCATGACAACCGGTTCCTATTCCACCATTGTTTCCGCGATAGATTCGAACCAGGTCAGCGTAGGCCTGATAATCCCTTTCAATTTCAGCCAGAGCCTGAAGAAAGGCAAAGAAACCACCGTTCAGGCGCTTGTTGACGGTTCAGATTCTACACGAGCCGGCCTGGCCATAGTTTATATGGAGACCATCGTAGGAACATTTGAGCTTGATTTCAAGAATGAAGCCCTCACAAGACAGTCCGTCGCAGGTCGCGTAAATCCTCCGGTTCAGCCCAAAATAAAGCTGATGTACAACCCTGAACTACAGAGTCGAAACAATATTATTCCGGGACTGATCGCAATAATCATGATGGTTATCGCAGCGCTTCTGACATCCCTGACAATCGTTCGGGAAAAAGAAACCGGAACACTTGAACAACTGATATCGACTCCGGTGAAATCCAACGAACTCATTGTAGGGAAACTCATACCATACTTTGCCTTGGGATACGTCGATCTCCTGCTGGTCTATTTGATGGGTCAATATGTTTTCCAGGTGCCATTCAGGGGCAGCCTGCTGTTAATGTTTTTTGTTTCAAGCATTTTTCTTGTAGGCGCCCTGTCGGTCGGTTTTCTAATATCGGTAGTCGCGTCAAATCAGTTTTTTGCAACCCAGTTGGCGTTGCTCGGAACATTCCTGCCGACTTTTCTGCTATCAGGGTTCGTTTTTCCAGTATCCAACATGCCGTATGTGCTTCAGATAGTGACGTATGTTGTTCCTGCCAGGCAATTGATTACAATATTGAGAGCTATCTATCTCAAGGGCGCCGGCCCTGAGGCGATATTTTTCCCAACACTTCTGCTTTTTGTTTTTGGTGTCTTTATTACAACAGTCGCTGTCCTCAAACTGAAGAAGAGGTTAATGTGACGACTTCTCCCATAAAAACCGATTCGACAACATTGATTTCAAACGGGAAGACTGTGTCCATGAAACTGCTGACAAATGGGTTTCATCAAAAAAAACAGAGAATTAAACGACTTGTAATTAAAGAATTCATTCAGATCGCCAGAAACAGGCAGAATTTTGCGCTGTTGCTCATCGCTCCGCTATTGCAGTTGATAATTTTTGGCTCCGCTTCCCGGCTGGATGTCAAAGATGTCCGAACGGTGGTTGTTGATCTGGACCAGAGCGCATCCAGTCGTCAAGTGATAGAATCCTTCAAGAAATCCGGCTATTTCAGAATAATCGGAACGCCTGAAAAATATGAGGATGTCGATCCTTACATGCTTGAAACCAGAGCGGTAATGGCCCTGTTGATACCTCCCGATTTTGAACGTAGGGTCAGGGCGGGCAGCACTGCTGAAATTGGGGTCTTAATAGATGGCGTGGATACAATTACAGCCGGCACTGTTTCCGGATATGCGCAGGCAATAATTAACGGTTTTTCAAACGAGATACTCGTCTCGCGGATAAATACCATGCAGGGACTTCTGTTCGACTCTACCAGCCCGCGCTTGATCACTCCACAGTTTAAGGACGCCTCCCGTGCCTGGTTTAACCCAAATCTTAATTCAAAGGAATTCTTTGTCCCGGGTGTAGTTGTCTTGATTATTCTGGCAATGTCCACCGTCCTGACAAGCGCTGTAATCGTCAGGGAAAAAGAGATCGGAACCATAGAACAGCTTATGGTGGCCCCGATTTCAAGGCTTGAACTTATTTTGGGTAAAACCATTCCCTGCTTTCTGATAGAAATCGTCACGCTTCTGGTCATTACCCCACTGGCGCTGGTAATGTACGACGTCCCCTTCCGGGGCTCGTTGATCTTTTTTTTCGCGGCCTCAATGCTCTTCCTGACTACCGCGTCAGGCATTGGAATGACAATCAGCGCCTTCTGCTCCACTCAGCAACAGGCCATTCTGACCTCCTTCATGTTCCTTCAGCCATCAGTCCTTTTGTCGGGCTATGCTTTTCCTATTGAGAATATGCCGTGGATGATTCAATATGTGACCTATCTGAATCCATTGAGATACTTTATTACAATAGTAAGAGGAGTATTCCTCAAGGGTGTGGGGCCTGAAGTGCTCTGGCCTCAGCTCATCCCGATTCTCATCATGGCCTTCTTTTATATCGGGCTTGCCGCCGCATTACTGAAGCGCCGGATTGACTAGCATTTTTTTGGAGCCAGCGCCATACCTTGATAATATACTGGAAACCTCCGACAATGAGCTGTTCTTTTTCAGACTGTATTGAATCAGTCAACACACCTCGCTGGAGAAATTGATGTGCGACCACCACAATAACAGGGAAACGATTCAACAAGACAATTTTAGCCTGGAAGAACGTGTAGTCCAGCTTGAACGGGAAATTCTATTACTGTCTGAACAGTCTGACGCATGCAAAGAAGTTCGCGCCCAGTTGGAAGCTATAATCAAAGCTTTCGAAGGTTACATATACGTGTGTTCACCCGACCTGAGCATCGAGTTTATGAACGAGCGTCTGATTCAAAGAACCGGATCATATCCAATCGGAGAAAAGTGTTACAAGGCTTTACACGACAGAGATACGATGTGCCCGTGGTGCATAAACGACAGGGTGCTTGCAGGCGAAACTGTCCGGTGGGAGGTATTGAGCCCGAAAGATAACAGACACTATTTTGTAATCAATACTCCTATCCATCATCCTGACGGGTCTGTTTCAAAAATGGCCATGATCAGGGATATAACCCAGAGAAAAACTATTGAGCAGGAGAGGGAACGCCTCATCTCGGAGCTTGAGGCAAAGAATTCGGATTTGAAGGTATTAAATTTTGCCGTTTCTCATGACCTGCGAGGTCCTTTGATTACGATCAAGGGGCTCATGAAATGGGTGGAAAGAGACGCAAACGAGGGTAATTTCGAAAGGCTTCAGAAGACTATCGAGCGCATTAATCTGTCCGCCACACGCATGGAACAATTGATTGATGACTTGCTAAAACTTTCGCGTGTAGGCTCAATGCATGGCGTTGTAGAGGAGCTATCGGTTGCGGAGATAGCTGCCGAGGTCGTCGATCTGCTTGCGGGAAAAATCGCGGAACGTGGCGTCACCGTTAACATCGACAAATCTATTCCCAGTATTCAGGGCGAACGAAACCGGCTGCTAACTATTTTACAGAACCTTATAGAAAACGCTGTCAAGTACATGGGAGATCAGCAACTTCCATCAATTGATGTGGGCTGTAAAATTGAAAATGAGTCACGGATCTTTTTTGTTAGGGATAATGGATTAGGGCTTGATCCATCGAATACCAACAAGATTTTTGGGTTGTTCGTGAAAGTGGATAGCAGCACAGAGGGATCGGGCATTGGGCTTGCCATCCTAAAACGAATCATCGAGGAAGACGGTGGCAGGATATGGGTGGAGTCAGAAGGTATTGGAAAAGGTAGCGCTTTTTATTTTACCTTTGACGATAAATTTGAACAGGATACCCCTAATGATGCCGAGGCCCCGTCTGTTTTCCGGTAGCGGCGACGTTTTGGATAAATTGATATGGTTGATCTCCAGGGCCTGATTTGTTCAGGGTTTCAATCTCTTTGAATGTCTACGGAAGGTTGAAATGTTCAAGAAAACTATTCTCTGCATAGGCGCCGGGTATGTCGGCGGTCCTACCATGGCGGTTATTGCCAAACACTGTCCGGAATACAAGGTTGTTGTCGTAGATATAAATCCCAGGAGAATAGCTCAGTGGCAATCAGATAATCTGCCGATATATGAGCCAGGCCTGGACGAAGTGGTATACATCGCTCGTGACAGGAATCTTTTTTTCAGCACGGATGTGGATTCACACATAGCTTCATCCGACATCATTTTTGTCAGTGTCAACACGCCTACCAAGACTTTTGGACAGGGCGCCGGTAGGGCGGCTGATCTTCAGCACTGGGAAAAAACAGCCAGACAAATTCTCAGGAATAGCTCCAGCGGGAAAATAGTTGTCGAAAAAAGCACATTACCGGTGAGGACCGCCGCGGCTATGGAGAGAATCCTGAACTCGAATGACAAGGGCATTCATTTCGAGGTGCTGTCCAATCCTGAATTTTTGGCGGAAGGCTCCGCCATAAAAGACCTCGAACAACCCGACAGAATACTTATCGGCGCCAGAAATACGGAATCCGGTAAGAAAGCGCTTGAAGAAATAATAGAAATATACGCTCACTGGACTCCCAAAGAAAAAATCATAACTTCAAACGTGTGGTCCAGTGAATTGTCAAAACTTGTAGCAAACGCCTTCCTTGCCCAGAGGGTATCCTCAATAAACACGATTTCAGCTCTATGTGAGAAAACCAACGCAGACATCGAGGAAGTATCCAGGGCCATAGGCATGGATAGCAGGATAGGCCCGAAATTTCTTAAGGCCGGCGTAGGATTTGGAGGTTCATGCTTCAAGAAGGACATCCTAAATCTCGCTTACATTGCGGAAAGCTACGGCTTGACAGAAGTATCCAGGTACTGGGAGCAGGTTGTAGAAATAAACAGCTACCAGCAGGAACGTTTCGTAAGAATTATTGTTACCAGCATGTTCAACACTGTCGCTGAGAAAAAAATTGCCCTTTTCGGTTTTGCTTTCAAGGCTGATACCGGTGACACAAGGGAATCTCCCGCGATTTCTATCGCAAAATCATTAATGAATGAACGGGCGATCCTGTCTATTTATGATCCCAAGGCTTCGGAGGGAATCGCTTTTGAATTGGCTGATTATGCGGGAAGATTCACCGTTGAAGAAGACCCGTACAGTGCGGCTCAGGGGGCTCACGCCATAATTGTAGCGACGGACTGGACTGAATTCGGGAGTTATGATTACCAGTCAATTTATGAAACTATGGAAAAACCTGCCTTTATTTTCGACGGTAGGAATATTCTGGACCATCACAAGCTATTTAAAATAGGCTTTTCGGTGCATAGGATCGGCCGTCCGCCGATGTCGCGCCTGGGGTAACAATTTCACGACGGTGGGTTTTGGAGCCGGCCATTGAGCGGGTGATAGCAAGCTCAAAGAGTGGTCGGCCCAATATGTTACCTGTCCTTGTATTTCTTGATCAAATCCTGCGCAGTATCGTCAAAACCCAGCTTGGAGTAATCATCCAGAACCCTTTGCGCAGCGAGTCGAGCGGCCTTGTAGTTCCCGAGGCTGATGTACGTGTTTGCCTTGTAAATTTCCTTTTCGGCCAGCTTTTTCTTGCACTCGCTAATCTTTTCCTCAGCCTTCTTGCCCCACTCTCCCGGTTCAGGTAGTTCAGTCACAACCTTGAACGCCTGTATGGCGCTCCTCACAACCGAATTGTCCAGGTCCGTGCCTTTGATTTGGCTGAAATACGCCATACCGATCTGGTATTTCGCTCTTGGGACATCCGAATTGTTCGGATACAACTCTAGAAACTGAAGATACCTCGCTATCGCCTTGTCATAAGAACCCTCGTCATAAAAGCTATCAGCAATCTTGAGATAAACGTTGGGCATTTCCTTGAAGTCCGGATGAGCGGATTTGAGCTTTTCCAGACTTTCTATGGCCTGAAAATATTTCTTGTCCTTTAACTGATCCTGAGCCAGCTTGTACAAATCGTCCGGAGAGTCCTTAGATTCCTTGCCGTCCAAGTTCCAGATTGAAGGGCACGCGCTCAAAGCCATGGTCATTAGAACAACTATTGTAAAAAGGAGTCTTGATTTCACTTCATGGCGCTCCATGGCTAAATCAAACGTGTTAATTCTTTAGCAATCATTAATGATTCTGTCAACATAACCTTAATATGTTCTATGAAGTATCCGGTCGGACAACTTCACCAGCGCGTTTTTTTCCTCGGATTCAGCAAAAATATCAAGCGCTTCAACAGCCTTGTCAAGAAAATTGCGCGATATTTCAAGAGCTTCTGAGATACCACCTGTTCGGTCCAGAAAATCTCGCAACCAGTCCAAATCCGCGCCGGAAATCTTTTTGTTGTCTACCATCTCCCTAATCACAAGTTTCTCATCTTTCGAAGCATTCTTCAGACCCAGAATGAGTGGTAGCGTAAGCTTTCCCTCTTCGATGTCCTTGCCAGGATTTTTTCCCATAGTCTGCCTGTCTGATCGATAATCTATGACATCGTCTGTTACCTGAAACGCCATTCCCAGGTTTAGCCCAAAGGTAGCCAGCGCCTCTTCCTTATTGGAATCCAGCCCGCCAAGAATGGCCCCGCCACGACACGCCGCTTCCATAAGTATTGCGGTTTTGTCGGCTATGACCTGAAAATAGCTTTTTTCCGATAGCTCCAGGTTCCCGATATTCATCATCTGGAAAAGCTCACCCTCACTAAGCCGTTCAGTGGCCCTGGATACAATCTGCAGTATGCGCAGGTTTCCAATCGCGGTTAGCGCGGAGAAGGCCCTGGCAAGTATAAAATCTCCTCCGAGCACACACATTTCGTTTGACCACACGGTATTTGCCGAAGGCCTCCCACGACGGGCATCAGCCATATCAACCACATCGTCGTGCAGCAGTGTGGCAGTATGAATGCACTCTATGGCGCCGGAAAGTTTTATCGAGTCAGCTCCCTCATATCCGCCCATACGGGCTGAAATCACGCATAACTGAGGCCTGATTCGCTTGCCGCCACTGTTCATTATATGAGCGCCGATTTCAAAAGCTACAGGGACCCTGCTTTTCAGCTGTTCAATGAGTTCCGTCTCAAGACGCTCCATCGTAAACTTTATAGAATCCAGTAAATCCAAACGTTACTCCGTTAAGCCATTCGTATTAATTAAACAACCCCGACTCTGCAGAGCTGTTCGTTAACCATTTTCGATGTTTCTGCAAATCATGCGTGGCGCCTGTCAGCATACCCCATTATAACATTAATAAAAGAAATTGGTTATCGCCTCGCTCATCAATACCGCAACGAAGACTGCAACTACAGCGTGAGGCCCGATTATGTTGAGCGTATTGCCGGCTGATTTACTTGTCCACAAACCCAGTCTGTAAATGGTTATCAGTGTCCATACAAGCCCTATCCATATAGCCGCCTGCTGGAGGAAAAATGTGACATCGGTCGGCACTGTAATGATCAGACTGTTGAGCGCCTCAATATCAAAATATTTGCTTACAAGAATGGGAATCTGGACTCCCAGATTGATAAGGTAATATATGTGGAAAGCTGTAAAAGATCCTAGAGTCAGTGGTAGCATTGCCAACCCGAATCGGGCGAAATTCTGCCTCAATGTGTCCCCACAGGCCTTTTTCGAAATGACGGAGGCCAGTATCATCAATCCATTGATTACCGCAAGGATGACCAGAAATACTATTGAGAACCTTATGATCGACGGAAAGGGCATCCATGATGTGAGAAGCGCATAAACAGGCATTTTGGTGACCATTTCACTGAATAGTCCTCCAATCATGCCCAAGACGAGAAAAGCCGTTCCTGCATGTCGCTGAGAGTGCTGCCAGATTTCCTGGCCCGGAGCGCGCAGATTAAGATTTATCGCGCCGTGAGGACAATTCTTCAGGCATTGACCGCAGACCTTGCAAACGCGGTTACTTCTTAATCTCGGACCCGCATGGCCAAACGGGCATCCAGCGCGTTCAGCAGTCCCCAGATAGCACTCATTTGACGAACATTCCGAAATGCAGACATTACCGTTGGCTCTCAACTCAACAATCGATGTTTTGGATAAAACCCCAACCATGCCTCCTAACCCGCACAGGTACATACACCATGTCTGCCTCTCATAAACCATTGCCACCAAGATTGCCGACAGAAGCATCGTGAGTAATAACAATCCGAGATTAAACGGGGAATTCCTTATTGAGGTGGCTGTTTCAAACCAGATGATAAAAAGGACTGCGCCTGCTATCAGGAAATCCGAGTTTCTTTTGAGGAAAGCTGGGAATGGTCGTTCGAGAGACAGAATCTTTTTGGACAATGCGGCAATGACACCGATGGGGCATAGGGAGCACCAGAATCTGGCCCAAAACAAGGCCCCTATAATCAGTATCGGCCATCCAAGCGCCCAGCTTATCAGCGCCGCAGGATTCCTCATCGGATCCTGAGGCCCTAAAAAGAGAAATACAAGAATTATGAAGAAAAACGGCACCGCCGCGCTTTGCAGCACAGCCGGGTATAATGGACTCTGCAACGCTTTCTTTATAAAGTTGAATCGTAACAGATTGAATTTCCATTTGCCCTCAACTCGCTTTAAATCAAAATATATGTCCTGCGGTCTGAGAACGCTTCTTTCACATACAAGTATCGCCCTTTTCAGCGAATTGGAAAGCTCGAGGTCATTACCGGGCCATGTGTAGTTGAGCAATGTGTTGAGAGTTTCTTCCGGGAGTTCGCCCACATTTCTTCCAAGCTCATTTGTGTATTTCTTGACGTAATGCCTTGCCAGAACCGGTATTTCCTTTCTCCTGTTCCGCAATGGAGGAATGCTCACGGAGCGATCCATCAAGGCATAAATGAAGGGGTGATCCTCAAGTGTAATGTCTGCGGGGTCCAGTCTTGTAGTCGCAATCAGGCGGACTTTGGATTTAAGGAGCCTCGCTCCGTTAACCCTTCTGAAGGTTTCGGTAACCACCGCCTCCAGAAGCTTCATCTGAACTATTGGGGTAAGCCTTTCCACCCCTCGGACAAGGAGCGTCCCATCGTCAGTAAGTTCAAAATAACCGGGGGTTTCTTTTATCCCACCATCAAGTCCGGGTTCCTCAAGACCAAAGAATACTTTCAGTTGCTGCTCGGTAGTTTCTTCGAGAGACGTCTTTCGTTCAAGTTTCAGTGTCCCAAGTGGCGCCGGACTGTCGGATTTGTTCAGATCAACAATCAGGAAGACTTCCTTGCAATGGCGACTCTGTTTGAAAAGCCTGTGAGCCAGGACTTCCTTTCCCACACCGCTTTCCCCAATTATCAGCGCAGGCCCCTCACTAGCCGCCAGTTCTGCAAGCTTGCCAGAAATATTCTTTCGGACATAATCGCCCAAGACATAATCCGGAAATATGTGCTCCTCGCTGCTGATCAACGAATGCAGGGCGCGCCTCTTCAGCTTACTCCGGAACATGTTCCTGTGTTGCGAGAAAAGCTTCCTTACAAGATTCTTGACCAGCCCAACTATAAAATCGGGGTCTTGTCGCAGAATGGATTCAAAAGCAGCGGACCCGATTTCTATGACCTGAGTCGGCTCATCAGCGATTAGTTCCGAATCCATTTGCCAGGGAACACCCGTAAAAAATTCAATTCCCCCAAAGATGTCCCCGGGGCCAAGATTATCCACCGATATTTTTTCCTTGTCCTCATCCCTCAATACTACACTGGCAGACCCGGTCATCAGGTACACTATCCTGTCAGTATCTGAGCTACGATCCATTATCGTCGAGCCAGTGGCAAATGTCCTTAGGACATCTTCGTCGTAAGCGAGTCGTCTGAGCGCCACTGGAAGGCGATCCCTGACATCCATCTTGAAAGGTTCTCTGCGCACGGGCTCAGCCATTTTCAATATCCTCCAGCATTTTCCCGGGATGACTGATTCTAGTCCGGATTCCCCTCAGGCTCCTCATTTCATTCATTCAGAACCCTCGAATTGTCTTGTATCGGTTTCGGTATCTCTCATTTTTCAATAAGAACAGAGCAGGGGCTGAATCGCGCGAGATTTCGGGATATGCCCCCCCAGATTGTTTCGTAAATCCTTGAGTGTCCGGTAAAACCGGTGACAAGAAGATCAAAAGAGCCTTCTTTACAGAAATCCACGATGCAATCAACAGCATGACCCGCAACCACATGGGTGGTCAATGCAATGCCCTGAGCTTCAGCCAGTTCGGTGGCTTCCCTTACAAGCAGATTGAAATACGCGTCCTTTTGCGCCCTGACCTCTTCAAATTCCCCTATTGTGGCAACATATTGAGGTAAATCCACTTCCACAGAAATGGAATGAAGTTCAGCGTCAAAACATCGTGCCAGTATTATCGCCCTCTTAAGGGCCTTTCTGGAACCTTCCGAACCATCGAATGCTACAAGCAGTTTCCTGTACATTTGTCTTGCCTCCAGACGGGGCGTGATCATTTTTGCCAGCTACCCTCAAGATCATCATGCCTTGGCTGATAGAACCACTGGGCAATCAATGTTGGGACAACCGCGCTACCAATGACTACCGTAACCAGAATAGTATACTGTTCCTGGGTAATTATGCCGCGACTGTATCCAAATAGAGCTGCGATACTCCCAAATGTCAATCCCGTGCTCATAAGCAGGGTGGTATACATCCCCAGTTTGTGGGAAAAACGAAACATCGCCGTTAATGGATAAACGCCGATGAATTTTGCCGCTACCTTCACGGCAAGCAACACCAGAATAATCCCCAGACCTGTCCATATAGCCGCAAGCGATACAATAGTCCCAGCTTTCAAGAAATAAAACGGCGTCAGCAACGCAAACGCTGTTGTCCTGAGATGCCTGACCATCTCACGATGCTCCTGAAACAGACCAGCTACCACCAGGCCAAGCAGGTAAGCCGGCAGGACTGCTTCGCTGTTCGCATGCGCAGCAAGCCATCCCAAACCAAAGAGTATCACAAAAATGAGTTTGATCTCAGGTTCACTTACATGACCACCGAAAAAACCAAAGAACCATCGGACAAATCCCGGCGTAAAAACAAGAACCACCGTGGTTATGACCGCAAAGACAGCCAACCACACATTGTAGTTTGCAAACAGAATCCCCAGCGCCAGGACAGTGCCCAAGTCCGTCACAAAACACGCCGCCAGTATGATCTTGCCCAATTCCGTTTTGTTTAGTCCGGTCTCCACCATGACTGAGTAGACTACCGCCACCGATGTCGTGGAAAGAGCCAAACCGCATATCTTTGAAGCGTCCGCCGTCCAGCCTGCAACATAATAGGCGTACCCCATCGCCCCCAAAAATGGCAGCAGAAAACTGAAAAAACCTATCGCTATACTTTCTTTCGCATACTTGCGCAAAATGTCCGGCTCAATTTCGGCGCCAGCAAGAAATGTCAGAAGTATCGCGCCAAACCCCGCGAGAAAGCTTATCCATTCTACACGCGGATCAAGGCCCAGAAAATTTCCGCCTATCACCCCGACGAAAATTTCCACCAGAGCAACTGATATGGCTGTTCTAATCGATATGATACTGGCGATAAGCGCCAGTCCAATCCATACCATCGCAACATACCAAGTCTGTTCCATCAGTTACTCCCTTCGTCCACATCCCACCTCATCGTCTAGAGATACATCGTTTTTAGATAAAATGTAGGTAATTTTTCGTATCTGATGCGCAAAAAGTTTTATGGTCGTTCTTGAGGAAAAAGATGTGTAGAATGCATGACTCTGCTTGTCATTCCCACAAAAGCGGGAATCCAGAAATTCTGGACGCCAGATCAAGTCCCGTATCACAAAACATGGACTGGCGCTTACTTCTCCCCGATCATGGCGCTTTCGTCGTTAACTGGTGGGGCTTGAGAAAACTGCTCAAGTTTAGGCTTTATCACGTCAAGACTTTTGAGAAACACCGCATAGACACTAAAGAGGCTAACTGACTGTTGTTATTGCACTGATTCATGTTGCAGGAAGGCTTCAGGCTCAATTTCCCGCCGGCATTCCCATCACTCTCATATACCTAGACGGCGTCCCCCCACATGTATCGGGTTCATAGAGTCCAGCCCCATATCCAGATGTGGAAACGGGAGCCGGACTCCAGCCCAGAAAGATATTCAAATACTAATTTTTCATCAACGCGCGGGCAACAACCAGGTCATTCCGGAATTCGACCCACGCCTCTATCTCAGACAATCCCATCCGGTTCACAGCCTCGCCGGCCTGATTCCGGAATTCCAGTCTTGCCCGTCCGCAACTATCTATATTCGAAACGATGACATCCTTGAGGTCATATCTCAATCCAACCCCAATGGCCTTCAGGCTCGCCTCCTTCAAAGACCAGATCGCATTCAGGGTTGACCAGCGGTCAAGACCAGCGCCAGCAAGCGTGATTTCTGTTTCATCAAAATAATCACCAACCCAGGACTCGGTTCTACGCTCAACCTTCTCGACATCTATTCCAAACCCAGCAAAATGTTCAACCGATGCGGCTGCAGCCATTGCAACCCCATTTGAATGTGTGAGAGAAAGAGCGCCAATCCTTGTTCCCGACTGGGAAGCCAGTTCAGCGAAAGGCTTTCCAAAATCATCCTGAAAAATCCTTATGTCCGTGGCTGGGGCGCCGCCTTTCCCCTCCATGGCAAGAAGCCTGCTGACCGAACGTTTGAGCGCAATTCTGCCACTCAGCCATTCCTTCTGACGCTTGCCCGAAGGTTTTGATTTTGCCTCGGCAATTTCGTCTGGTGTCAGAAACTCGAGAATTTCGGGTCGTCCGAACGACTCATCGTCCGGTATCAAAGTCCCGATCTCCACGGTGGACTCATGAAGTTTCCCCACAAACCTGGCTTTGGCTTCAAGTTCAATCATTTCTACTCCGTAGAGGCTGATCATCAAATTGCCGTCGCGATCTTTTATCCATCCATCAAATTTGAAACGCGAGCGCTCTTGATCTGAAGTTGCAGTAATGACCTCTCTTCGGGTTAACTCTCCGTCAAAAGGAATGGAATCAGCCTTATGAATGATGGCTTTCTCAATTCCAATCGGAAGCGCCATGACCCCATGAGACTCCATCCCAAACGCGGCTACTGCCTGAAAAACGGCCTCAACCGCCGCCGGTATGACATCTGAAAACATGTCCGGTCTTTGATCGGTATCCCTGTAACGGAATCGAATCGCATTCCAACCGCCTTCAATAGAGCAATGATCAAGCAGTCTGAAGGCCGGGCCATGGAAAAACTGCGCATAAATCTCGGAATACGGAACGAACAGCGTCTGGCTCCAGAATTCAGGCTCCGGCCATTCTGGGGCATCGGCGCCGGCCAGTTGCAACCTGCATTGATGGTGAACCCGCGGTTCGCCAAAGGCCCTTCCCTCCTTGTCTATAAAAATCGAAGTTATTTTAGCCTTATAGGTTGGGTTGGAGGAGTCAGGCGCGTCTTCGGACATGACCTCTATTTCAGCCTGAAACGGATCATTCCTGAAAACCTTGAGTGGTTGAAGGTAACGAACTTCTGAAAAAGTCACATTACCGGCCTCAGGTTTCAGTAGTTGAAAGGCGCCCCTCATCAGTTCCAGTCCTCCAACCCCCGGAAACACCGCAGCCCTGTTTATGCGGTGATGATCCAGCAACGGATGGGTTGGATCAAGAAACACTTTTACTCTTATTTTCTCACCGGGAATCAAATCAATGATATTCGCCTTCTGGCCCCCGATGATGACATCCCTGGTCTGCAAGGCGTTCGGTATTTCAAAAGCGTCTTTGTTGAAAGGCCCGAGTTTGCCTGCTACCAGAACTTCACGCGACGAACCCCTTCTAAGTATTTCAGCTTCGAGAAGCTCTGCGCCGGCCCTTGGAGGTATGAAATCTATGCCCGCGTTTTCCAGTGTCGCCTGGACACTGCCTCTGACAGCCATACCGATTTCCGCCCATGGCGCCCAATCGATTATTGACGCCTTCGTTTCACCACCTGCGGATATAAACCGTATCAGATGAGCCAGTGAATCGTTGGCCGCTGAATAATCGAGCTGGGCAATGTTTCCAAACCGTCCCGAAACACTCCCGAAACCGATTATCCTCTTGGGTGGAAGGCCGTGTTTTTCCAAGGCTCTCAAAACATTCCACATACCCTGAACTTTCACATTGTAAACTAGCTCAATCTGTTCAAGCGTCTTTGTTCTAAGCGCCTTGCTAACATCCAGCCCGGCGCCGTGTATCACCATGTCCACACGTCCACACACAGAAGCGACATCACCCACAAAATCATCAACCGATTTCTCGTCCAGGATGTCAATCGAACGATACATAACCTCCGATCCCATGGACTTCAACTCGCTAATGTTCCTGAAAACCTCTCCCTCTCCACGCATCCTGGAGAGTTCTTTTTCCACTTTCACAGGGGTGGGAGATACGCCTTCGCGTTTCATGCGCTCAACAACGCGATCCCGCTCTTTCAACCAATCTTCAGCGGAAAAATTGGCATAACCCTCCGATGAGGGTGTCTGACTGGTTCTGCCAAGCAGCGCAAACGTGAAAGAATTGTTTGAAGCCAGCCTCTTGAGACATTCGGCGGTAATTCCCCTCGCGCCTCCAGTCACAAGTATTACGTCACCGGCGTTCAAAGCATTGCTATCCCTATCCCTGGAGGCCTCAATAAATCTTATCGCCTCAAGAGTTCCCGCGCCTGTTGTAGCGGTTTCCAGTGGATACTCCGAATTGAGGGATTTCACTATTATTTCTACTTGCCGACCGAAACTCAGGGATGGATTTAAATCAATGATTCTGGACAGTGTTTCAGGATATTCCCGTGCAAAGGATTTTGCGGCGCCGGTCAAGGCGCCGATCCTGAAACCGTCTGGCTGGGGACTTCTAAACCCGTAAGCGCCGTCTTCCTGAACCACGGTTAACAGGACTGCCGGACCATTTTCGAAAAGTCCGGCAAGCTCGATGAAAAACTCGAAGCTCTTTTTCTCCAGATCATCAGTAGGGTTTATACCCATAAGGTTTATGATTCCGGTCGCGCCGCCGGCAAAGCGATGAAGCTCGCCAATCTCTTCAATCCTTGAAACATCCCTGTGTCCTGAAACGACCAGCTCCTTTTCAAGGAGTTCAGCAAGTTCATTAGGTCCGGAGATCACTACAAACCTATCGATCGTTCGGGGCTCGGTTTTATTTAATTCAGGCAAAGCTACCAGTCGGGCCTCGTAAAGATTTATTTCCGGGCCGGTCTCGGTCCTGGTTTCAACTTCCGGTTTGGCGCTTACGGTTGTTTCCCCAGCGGGAATACCCGACTGCCTGCGTTCCATGACAAACCCGATGATATGTTTGATGGTTGGGAAATCGGCGATCTTAAGACCATCTATCCGTGGAATATCGAAGGCTTCCCGCACTTCGGTGATGAATTCGGCCTGTTTTACCGTATCAATCCCCAGATCGGCCTCCAAATCCAGCTCCACATCCAGCATATCCGCCGGGTAACCCGTCTTCTCAGACAGCAGACCAAGTATTTTCTCCTGAACAGCCGCTTCGTTAACGGAATCCTGTGAAGCCGGCATGTCGTCCGGCGATGTTGCGCCCGATCGAGATGCCGTATGTGACAGCACAAAGTTGATGATATGCTCAATGGTAGGGAATTCCGCTATTTTCAAACCATCGATACGGGGAATTTCAAACTTCTCCCTGACTTCCGTAATGAATTCCGCCTGTTTTACCGTATCGATACCGAGATCAGCCTCAAGATCCAACCCGGTGTCAAGCATATCCGCCGGGTAACCAGTCTTTTCGGACAGCAACGCCAGGACTTCAGATCTGACCTGATTCGTGTCGTGTACGGAAGAGGATAGGCTTAACTCTGCCACATCCTGCGAATCCTGTTTTTGTTCTATGTTTAGCGTTTCATGCGCCACGATTTCTACCGCGCCCGCAACACGCTGCGCGACCTTGAGCGTTCTGTCTTCTACCGTGACGACGGGGTCGTCATATCCGGTGATCTTCCTGAGCCACTCCCTATGAGTAGGTAAATCGACTATCCTGTTTTCCTCATGTGATTTGGCCTTATAGAGTGACATTACTATCTGTGAGCCGAAGCCGGCGGCCAGTCTCAGGGCGTATTGCGCATCGCATTTACCGCCTCTACTCAGATTGAGGTCCTGAAAGTCCGGGTCAGGCGTTTTCAGATTCGGGATTGGAGGCAAGAGACGTTTTTGCAAGCACCTCAGTGAAACGGCGTCCTCTACGCCCACCCCCATTGTGTGACCGGTAAATCCTTTCGTATTAGCGATCGGGATCTGAGTCACGCTATTTCCGAAAGTATTGCGCAGGGCCTTGATTTCCGCGTCTGCGCTTCCACCCCTCTTGGGAGAATAGGTTTCGTGGGACATGAAAAACATCTTGCCAGCAAGCTCTTCCCGACTGATTCCAGACTGCTTTTCCCATTTGGAAATCATGTCTTCCATAACATTGGAGATATGATCAACATCCAGTCTTGTGCCGTGAAAACCGCTATTTGCGACCATGCCGGCTTCTATTGACGCAACACTTTCCATGCCGCGGTTTTTGATGAGCTGTTCTTTTTCGAGGACAATCCCGACTGCGGCTGACCCCAGAATCAGGCCGTGACGCCTGTCATCAAACGGCAATGCGGCTTCAGAAAGGCTCGAATTTGTGGTCGCCGCTCCCATCGCAAGAAAGCCCGAACCGATCCACGGTAACAGCGTGCGACCCGCAACATCGTCTGCGGCAATGATTATGACCCTGTTGGCCTGACCGGTCCTAATCCAGTCACGCCCCAGCAGTATTGCCTGAGTGGTTCCTGCGCAGGCCGCATCCACATGGGTGTTCGGTCCTTGCGCTCTCAGCAGTTGAGCCAACTGTCCATGAGCCATGCTCATGACCCGTAGTAAAAAGGTCCTGTTGAAGGTGTACAGATCTTCATCATCGGAGCCCGCAAGCTTCCCAAATTCTTGTGTAAACCATCTTGTTACACGTTCGCGCTCCCTGTCATCCCTGATCCTTTCGACAAGTCCGGCATAAAAATCTATAAGTCTTTTCTTTGCGCCCGCTCCATACTTGGCGGCCGTTTCGCGTGTCACCTCATCCACCAGTGAAGCCATTCCAGGGAACGCCGACGCAAATATGACACCGGTCTCCTTACGAAGTTCAGGCGCAAGGGCCCAAGAGTCCGGAAGCTCCTTTCCCGTGCTTGTGGTTTTCATCTGCCGGACGAGTGGAATGCCTGCGTCTCTCAGGGCCTCAAGACCGGCTGCCACCGCCAGTCTTGTGGTAACATCCATTGCCGCCACCAGCTTGTCATCCAGACCATACTCCTTAGCTATCTCACCATCGTTGAAGAAGCCGGCAAGCTGAATGACACCCGATATGTCATCAACCGCCCTGAGATCAGCTTCACCCTGCGGCCCCTTGTACAAACGCTCAACGTTCTTGTCGAGCATCTCGACGCGACCATCCTCCGGCACCTGCTTGATGAAGTTCTTTCCCAAGATCAAATCATCCAAATTTTCCCGGTCGAAAGCAAAACGCACATCCGAAGGGAGGCCTGCGGAAACACCTGATATTACTACCGGCGTAAAATCCATGCCTTCGGATTTCACGGTTTGGACGGTTTTCTCAAGCGGCAGGATATTTTCTACAAACGACTGATAGCCGGTTTTCAATAAAGCCCGGATAGGTGAGCCCTGCATTTCGATGTATCTGCCAAATTCCTTCCTGGTAGCTATGGCCTCAAGCTCGTCATCCAGAAGCAGATCCAATGGGGAGGGTATCAGCTTTACGGTTGGACTGACGGGCGCCGCAGATACTGTCTGCTGTATGTCATCCGCTCGTACCAAACGCAATTCTGGCTTTTTGTCGGCGGTTGAAACCCTTGAGGAAACGGCGCCGGTCTCCTCAAAATCTACGTCGAAACCCTCGACCATGAGCGCGGCCAGGCTTTCCATCAACTGAAGTATCCCACCCTTTTTCGGATGGTTTGTCGGCAAGGCCAGAGCCTCGCTCGAAAGGGTGTCCAGCGTGAGATTCGTCATCACCCTCTTGGGTCCGCATTCGACGTATACCTTTATGCCCTCGCTATACATTTTTCTAAGTGTTTTTACCCATTCGACAGGCGCTGCAAACTGTTTTCCGAGAAGGTCTCTAATCCTGTCAGGCGCCGCGGGACCGACGGGGTAAAAATCTCCTGTGACATTAGATAGTATTGGGGTGGTCGGCGGATTGACCTTTAGCTTTTCGAGGGTTCTCATGAATGGTTCTCTCGCCGGAGCCACCACCCCCGAATGGAACGCAGCGGAAACCGGTACCAGTATTCCCTCAAGCCCTCGGGATTTGAAGAGCTCACCAGCTTTTTTTACCGCCTCAGTCTCTCCGGAAATGACTGTCTGTTTGGGTGAGTTTTTATTTGCCGCCACCACGTAGCCGTCAACCTCCGCCAGAGCCTCTTCCACAACTCGGGCGTCAGCCGGTATGCTCATCATAAGACCCGGATCAGCAATGCTAACCCTGGCCATTTCACGGCCCCTCACTGCCACGGCTTCGAGAGCGTCTCTGAACGAGAAAACTCCGGCGGCCACACATGCGGCATACTCTCCCAATGAATGTCCAGCGCACGCCGCCGGTTTAATCCCGAGCGATTCGAGCAGCCGGAACATCGCGGTATCAGCGGTCAGAATCATGGGCTGGAGGATCTGGGTGTCCCTGAGCGGGTCACTTTCCTCTCTTGCAGATCTGTCAAGCGCTGCCTCATCCGGAAATACCGTTGAGATTATTGAAGGCAGACCGAGGGCTTGCAGTATTTCGTCCGCGTCTGCAAAAGTCCGGGCCACTATGGGGAAACGGTCGGCAAGGTCCCTGAACATGAATGGATATTGAGATCCCTGCCCCGGGAAAAGGAACGCGGCTCCAGGTTTAAGCCGACCGGCCGACCCTTGGGCAAAACTTATTCCACGAGCCGGCAATACTGCCCTCTTCGACGCATCCCCAATTACATCCATTATGGTTTCAAGCTTCTTGACAACCATTTCAGCGTCTGTTGCGCCAAAACCGAACCGCAGCTCGAATCCCGATACATTCTTTCTCGAATCCGAGGAGAGCTGTTTGAAATTTGAAGGATTTATTTGCCCAAGAAGTTGCTTCACCCTCTTTTCTAGCTCTTCAGGCGTATTGCCCGCGACAGCCCAGACCTCGCCTTCAGTCCTCAAATTGGCCGGTTTCGGCCAACGTGGTGGAACGAATTCAACTGTTTCAGCCTTTTCGGCAACCGGAGCATTTCTCGGGACTAGCTTCAGGCCAGGAGAGAACTCCTGAAGAATTACATGGAAGTTGGTTCCTCCAAACCCGAATGCGCTGACACCAGAGCGGCGTGGATTGCCATTCCGGGTCTTCCATGGTTCAGAGTCGGTCAAGAGTTTTAGTGGCGAATTTGTCCAGTCTATGCAAGGGTTTGGGGTGCGGATGTTTATTGTTGGGGGCAAGGTCCTGTGGTACAGGGCAAGTAGGGCCTTGATGATTCCCGCTGCCCCTGCGCCGGCCTTCAGATGGCCTATCTGGGATTTTACCGAACCGATTCCAACAGACCCATTGGCCGATCCGGCTTCACGGAAAAAGGTGTCCAGCAAAGTCAGCTCGGTTTTATCGCCAACCGGGGTAGAAGTGCCATGCGCCTCTATAAGTCCAATAGATTTCGGATCTACGTCTGCAGCCTCCAGGCAAGCCCTTATGGCCCTCTCCTGACCGGCCGCGTTAGGCGCCGTAATGCCCTTTCCCCGACCGTCGGAAGATGACCCCACTCCTAACACCACACCGTAAACACGGTCATTATCCCGGATGGCGTCAGATAGTCGTTTCATGACAAGAATCCCTGCGCCCTCACCCATTATGAACCCGTTGGCCCCGGAATCGAACGGCCGCGAACCATCAGCCGAAAGCGCCCCAACCTTACAGAATTTTATGAACGAAGAAGGATGCATGGCAGCGTCAACCCCGCCGGCCAACGCCACCTCCATGAATCCGGCTCGAAGACCGTTCACCGCATTCATCACCGCTGCAAGCGATGACGCGCAGGCCGCGTCCACAGTAAAGTTCGGCCCCTCCAGATTGAATACATTGGCTACGCGTCCTGATATTACGTTGGGGAGCTCACCGGGAAGTGAATCCTCCGTTATCTCCGGCAATCCCTCCAGATAGCGCTGCCTGAATATTTCTATCGCCGCCTCGCCCGAGGCAGGATCAAGACCCGCCTGTTTAAAAGATTCCTTTAAAACATCAACAGCGCGAGGGAGCGACAGCCTCTCGGCGTAACGGTCCGTCGTCTCGCCTCCCATGGAATTTCCAATTACTATCCCGACTTTCTTGCCTTTGAGATGCTCAGGTTTGAGACCGGCGTCTTCGAGGGCGTCCGCAACGCAGGCTACAGCCAGTTTCTGGGTCCGATCCATCTTCTTTGCCACAGATGGCGGTATGCGGAATTTCAGCGGATCAAACTCAAAATCGGTAACAAACCCGCCTATACATGAATAGGTCCTGTCAGGAACCTTTGGATTGGGATCATAATAATAGTCTATGTTCCTCCACCTGTCGGCCGGCGCCTTAACTATGCCGTTTTTCTGATCAATTATGTATTTCCAGAAACTTTCCGGTGAATCCGAGCCCGGTAACCTCAGGCCGATTCCAACAACCGCTATGGGTTCATGTGACTGCCTGAAATGAAGCTCGACCTGTTCCGACTCCTCTGACTGCTCCGGTTCAGATTTTGCCGGTATGCTTTCGGAAGCGACCGCCGCAGTCTCAACAGGCGGAGTAGGCACGGATTCTGTTTTTGCGGCCATGTCAGGAACAGCCGGACTGTCGGGTTGCTCATGAATCGTTTCAGTAACGCCTAAAGTGTTTATTGGCGATGATTGCCTCATGTTTGAAGGATTTTCCATGACAAAAATATCTCGACCTTTATCCATGATTTCATGATGAATTTCATCAATGGTGGTTTTGCGCTCCAGCAGGCATACACCCTGCCCCATCAGATAGAGGCCTCGCTCAAGTTGATCGACCTCGGACAAATCACAAAAAACGGGATTTTCGGAACAGGCTGTTGACGGATCTATCGCGCAACCTTTTGACGCCAATCTCAGGGCGCCGAGATTATCTTTCTCGTATAGTTCCTTGCGTTCCCTGAGAGGCACACCGTCCCGCAAGCGGTCATGTTCCCTTGTGATGAGCAGCGAGGCCATTGGTGATCCGGCTGCCCTGGCCTTAATATTGACGGTTCGACCAATGACGACCGTTCCGGTATTCTCGATGGTAAGCCTTTGGTAGGTGTCGGTAATGGCGCATGTTGAAACTATTTCGGAAGCGGTAAGATAGGCTGTTCCCAACTGGAGCCCCGATCGGAGTCCCCTAGATGTCAAATCCCCCAGCATACCCGCTATGAACGCGGTAGCCTGAGGCGAGGCCACACCGCCTGCAAAAAGAACAGATAACTCGCTCAAATCAAGGCCCGACTCCGCATGTTTCTCCAGTTCATCAAGGTTCGAACTCCACAGGGTAAGGCTACCGAGATTGCCAATATGTCCGCCGGATTCATTACCCTCAAAAACAAATCTCTTAAGCCCGGACTTGATCCCATCCGAAAGCATCGCTGGCGCAGGACAATGCAGGTAGCACTTCACCCCAAGCGCCTCTATCCTCTTGGCAAGGTCAGGTCCACCGGCCGCAAGGATGGCAAACTTCGGTGGTTTTTTTGACATTAACTGAAGATGGGCCTCGTACCGGTTGGCGTTTACATCCAGCCCCATCAGTCCAACGCCATACAAATCATTCGTCTTCTCCCAAGCCGCATCCATAGCCTGTCTGGCTATCGGTCCAGGCATGTTGCCAAGCGCCAGAAATGGCAAGGCCCCGCCTTTGGCCACCAACGCAAGAAAATCGGCGTTGTCGCTGACATGCGCCATCGGCCCCTGAACGATGGGATATCGGGTTCCATGATCCCTGCTTAAAGCAGACCCCTCCGAAAACGGCCACGAGGTTTCCCCCTCGTTCATGCTCCTCCCAAACTCCTCCACTATCGCCGATACGCTTCCGAACCTTGACGCCAGATTCTTGCCGAGAATGATGTCCTCAGACAAAGGAAGCAGGCCCTCATCAATGTCAGGAGTGTTGGAAGGATTACCTATCGAGGTGTTGAGTCTGAAAAAATAGGATGGCAGTTCGTCGGGTGTTAAGGATTCCTCAATCTTGCGAAGCTCCCTGACGATTTTTGTCCCGACCCGCGAATACACCCTCAGAATTCTGGAGCCGCCTTCTCCCAGAGTAGATGTCGCCGGCAATGCAAGCCCGGACAGGAATTTCTTGAGGTCTTCGGATAACGCAGATGATTCAGTCAGAAGAAGATGATTATCCAGAATCACGCCCGCAGCGCCGGCCCTCACCGCCCCCGCCGCTGTCCTCAATGAAACGCCGCCCTGAAGAAGAACCGGAAGGTCTGACGACTGCAGTATCTTCTGAAGCAACACAAAACCATTCGTCTCGCTCACCCAACCGGGTCCCTCAGATCCACGAACAATAACTCCCGCAGCCCCCGCGTTTTTAACTATCGAAGCATGCTCGGCTTTACCAACTTCCACAAATACTGGAAACGGATTCCTGGAAAGAATTCCATACTCCAGCGTCCGCAGGTCTTCTACATCATTCAGCGTAATTATCGCGAGCCGAACGTTTGGCGCCGCCGAATACCGCTCGAGCTCCCTCAAATTCACCCGAACACCGTAATTTACGTTTGCCGGGACCTCGATCAGGCATTGGCCAGCGGTAGCGTGATCCACAACCCCAAGCCCACCCGCCTGTCCAACTTCTACTATCAGACCGGAATCATTATTGAAATACGGGTTCACATATAGCAACGGAATCCTTAAACCGGAAACTCCAATAGATCTCATGATATCACCTTTAATATCCCGGCAGTCCCGGGCTCTTCGGGTTTGATCGCAAACCCGTAAAACAAAACCTCCCGAACGGTATCGATCTCGTCCACAAGTGAGCCTTCGCCTCCCTCATGGAGCCACTTCTGGATTACCCCGTTCAGGAATCCTATGATCCCAAAAAATACCGTGTAATAATTCATCTGTTTCAGCTTGCCTAGACGTGAAGCCTTCCAGCAACGCCTCTTCAAAGAAGGCAAAGCCCCTATAAGCTCCTGAATGAACTTCTCAGAAAACTCGCGACCAAAGTCCTTGTGCTCCTGAATGATCACCTTGAAAAACGCCGAATTCTTCTCGAAAAAACTGAGGTAAATCTTTATGATGCTCTCTATGATCTCGAGCACATCCTCCTGGCCGCTTAAACGCCTCTTCGCAAGCTCAATGAACTCACTCATCGTGTCGTCCTTGAGCGCTGTGAAAAGACCCTCCTTAGTACTGAAATAACGGTAGACAGTGCCTTTGGCTATCCCAGCGCGGTCCGCAATGCTGTCAATTGTCGAGGAATGAAACCCCTTCTCCGAGAACTCCGCCAACGCAGCCGCCAGGATACGCTCACGAGCGTCCTTCTGCTTCTTGCGTTTGTGGGGCTCATGCTGCGTCGGACGCCTTAAACTCTGGAACAAAAGGTCCTCCAGTATCTCGTTACGCCTGACGCCAAGGTTTTCCACAGTCTCCAATACGCATCGGTAAAACTCCCTGATCAATGCGTCAGAGTAAATCGGGGCCACGGTGAGCGCCCCAAACACGCTTTCCACAAAAGCCAGCGTTGTCTCAGCCTTCGAATTTTCATCGAGCCCATCCTGGCTCAACTGGTCTGAAAGCAGCCTGATGAGTTGTGGAACGGCGAAAGTATCCTTGTGGGCCTTTGTGCGGGAAACGACATGACTGATCTGATCCTCTACCTTTTGATCCATACTCTCCTCACCAAATCCTGACGATAACGAACCAGATCAATACATTAAATATTAATGACTGACTGGTAAGTATGATAATCTGTTTAACGAACATGCCCGGTTTTGTCAAGACTCTTGTGAGCTCCCACATCGTCCCCCACCTCAGACCAAAAAAAACAAATCCTCCATATTGGTCGGCATTTCTTTCAGGTATGACAAAAATGTAGCCTTTTCGGATGATGTTTTGGCATAACGGACTCGATCCGGCATACAGGATTCCAACCTTCGTGAAAACGACAGCGCAAGTCATTAATACTATTGGCCTTTATTTTGTTTATCGGCCATGTTTCATGTTTCTTACACAATACAAAGGAATTGGCGCCGTTATTGCTTCTTTATTTTGCAACCTTCAAGGCTAGTTTGCCACTCATTATACATACTCAGAAAAAGACCTTGGCTCCCACCTATCTCCAAGGTCTTTTATTTTTTCTAGCGTTACGGGATGATTTTCAGGCCGGCCAGGAATTCAAAGACTGAATTGGCGGTATCGTGCGGTTTTTCCATGGGGACGAAATGGCTGGCGCCTTTAATACGATTTAGAGTCACATGAGGAACTTCACGCAGGAATTTGTTTGCGCAACCCTTGAGGAAGACGTCTGAGCTTTCGCCGTAAATTATAAGGACAGGGGTTTTGAGCAGACGCGGGTATTTCCATACACCCGCCGGACAGGCGGCAAAGCATTTTGATTCCCATTCCGGTTCGCATCTTATTCGGGTTAGACCGCTTGAAAGATCCTGAAAACCGTGTTCTATGTATGCGTTGAGAAATCCTTCTGACCAATTTTTGAAAGGGTGTCTGTTCAGGTATGCGTCGAGGACGGTTTGTTTTGATGGCCAGATTCGGGTTCGCCGGGCGGCGCCGGAGATTATGGGGAAAAGGTTTGTCATTCCGAGCTTCTGGGCCCCGAATAGGATCAGGTTCATGTATTGCGGCATAATGGTCGGGTCTATAAGGATAAGCGCCTGAAAGAGTTCGGGGCGCCTGGCCGCCAGCATCATGCTTGTCACAGCTCCAAGGGAGTGACCGATAGCCACGACAGGCAGGCTGAGGTGACTCAGGAAATCGCCCAGATCGTTTGCAAAGACATCCCAGTTCTTGAGGGTTGAGGGATCAGACGGGACGGTGGTTTTACCGTGACCTCTGTAATCCATCCCGACGAGCCTGAGCCTTGAGGCGAGAATCCTGGCCAGTGGCGAATATGCGCCGGCGCAGAAGCCTGTCGCGTGGGCGAAATGAGCAAGCGGCCCTCTGCCTCCCCAGTCAAGATAGGCAAATGTTCCGTCCTTAACCTCAACAGATTTCTGAACGGCCATGACGGGCTCCAGGCTTCTAACAACTCCAGGATGGTTTGATAAACAAAAATGGCAAGAGTTTCTTCGATGAATCCCTTGCCATTACTATAAGCCAAGAAAGAGTATCGGGTCTTACCAGCGTGATCTACCGCCGTCCCTTCTCTGACCGCCACCACCGCCACCGCCACCGCCTCTGGTGTTGGTTTTTGGACGGGCTTCATTGACCTTCAGGCTTCTGCCGTTAAAGTCCTTCGAATCAAGCTCCTGAACGGCCTTGAGTCCTTCTTCACGGTTTGACATTTCGATGAAACCAAATCCACGGGATCTGCCGGTGAACTGGTCCGATATGATCTTTGCCGAATCTACCGTGCCATAGGTCTGGAAAAGGCCCTTGAGTTCGTCCTCTGTTGCGTTGAAAGGCAGGTTACCTACATAAATGTTTATACTCATTCTCTAACTCCTAAAAAAATGGCGCCGTCGAATCATGGTAGGCGCGGTAAAATGTTACGAACAAGGGCTTTTTGTGAACGGGGATAAACCAGAAGTGAACCTTGGTGTGTCAATCCGCGGCACGGGCTCCTATGTCCTAGGATCTTAATCGTTGTATAACGCCCGAGTCCTAACGAGAGGTCTACTGGAGAAACACAAGATAAGCTTGCGTGTATTTTATTTACAGGAAGCCTTTTTGTCAATCTATGTTTATGCCCTAACGCATTGATGATTGCCAATAAGTCTCATTAACGTCTACAATAATTACCTATATAATGTGACAGAAAAAAGGAGCGCGTAGGATGTCCCGATTCAATCCGTCCGATCCCGACTTTGAGAGGCGAGTGCGCCAGAGTTTTGGCGAGCAGAGGATAATGCAAACCCTCGGCGCGAGCATCACCCGGGTAATGCCCGGGGAGACAGTTATTGAGCTTGATTATGGGGCTCACCTCACCCAGCAGCATGGGTATCTGCATGCGGGTGTTGTCACCACGATTGCAGACAGCGCCTGCGGGTACGCGGCCTACACCCTGATGCCGGCGTTGTCTGAGGTTTTGTCGGTGGAGTTCAAGACAAATTTCCTTTCACCGGCCAGGGGGAACAGGTTCGTGGCTACCGGTCAGGTAATAAAACCCGGTCGAACCCTTACAATATGTAAAGCCGAGGTAGTGGCTCACGACGATAATGAGACCAGACTGGTGCTGATAATGCAAGCCACCATGATATGTATACAGCGATAATTTTTCCGGAAAAATTTCTTAACATACCATTTGGAATGTTATAAGATCCCGGCAGTAAGGGTCTTGTTCAAATCATACCCCGGAAATACTCCCTGATTTCTTTGCGTGTGAGTTTGTAAACATTACGCGCCCACTGAAAGATTTATCCGCTCTGAATCCGAAATATTAGCATAATTATACGGTGTTATGGGGATGATAGGTTCGTACTGATTATAGCCGTAACTTACCCAAAAGGAGCCTGAAAATGACCGAAGCGCTTTATAGGGATTCTGCAGAATTCATTTACGAGAATCTTCGCCTGAAAACATTTCCTGTGGCGGCAAAATTTCTTGATTCCGCAACATTCCCGGACAAGACGGTTAGGCCTAAAGGTCGTCTCGGGAACAAGATCACAATATGCATGGCTGTATCCATGGCAAGGATGTATGGATGGACCGTCGGTCTGGCCAGGGAAGACATTATTTGCGTCCCCGCAATGATTTCTTTTGGTTTCACCGGATCTACGAACCAGGCGGACACAATAGGCAAGCTCTTTTGTGACGTAACTTTTGCAAAAGATCGGGAATCCGGAATGAGAGAAGCCTCCCAGATGAGTTTTATCCCGAGCAGGGAGACAGGAGCGGTGTTGATAGCTCCACTGACAAGGGCGGAATTCGAGCCGGATACTGTTGCAATATACGGGAATCCTGGCCAGATAATGAGGTTGATCCAAGCGTGGACATATAGCACGAGCGAGCGGGTCACGGGTGTTTTTGGCGGAAAAATCGAATGTACGGAATACCTTATTGCTCCTTACAAAACCGGCAAACCCAGAATTGCCATTCCCGGAGCGGGCGACAGAATTTTTTCGATGACCCAGGACGAGGAGATGGTTTTCGCAATGCCCACCTCCGGTATTGAGGCCGCCTGCGAAGGATTGAAACAGGCCGGCAAAAAAATAGGCTCAAAATACCCGATAACCTTCTATCAGAACTATCAGCCGGAATTCCCCCCACACTACAAGACATTGGCCAAGGAACTGGGGATTGATTGATATAACCACACCGTGTGGAATGAAACAACGTGTATCAGGAAGGATTAAGAACAAACTAATGCAAAATAACTGATGTTTCTAACCGGTTCCCGGCTTTATAACCGGACTGGCGGTTCGGAGGCCAACAAATGAGCGCAACGGCACATCACCTGGGATCGTCTTTATTGAAGACGCTGTCGGCAATACCGAGACTTCGCTGCATGAGACTGGCTATCGCAGGGATTCATTTTCAGGTGGACGCTACGAGCCTGGTTCATGACCACATCTGGGACAACACTTCCTTATTGTTGCGTAAAGCTATCAGGCGATATTTGAAAGATGATGATCATGTTCTGGATCTGGGAACCGGTCACATAGGACTGCTTGCAATTTATTGCGCAAAAATCAGACACGTGACCGTTTTGGCGATTGATATTAATCCGGATTTTATCGAAAACGCCCGAATCGTGGCAATGACCAGCCTCACTCAGGGCGTTGAATTTCGGCAAAGTGACTGGTTTTCGAGAGTGGAAGGTCATTTTGACCTTATTTTTGGGAATGTGCCATACATTCCGACTGATGTGGCGAACGATAGTCTTTATTCGCACGATCACCCCGAGATATGGGACGGGGGTTTCGATGGCCTCAATCCGGCAAGAACCGTGCTCACCAAGGTTCCGGACTACCTCACGGAGGATGGTGTCCTGCTGTTGGGGCTTGACACCGCGTTTGTCTCGGATGCGTCCATGACAGGCCTGATTGAAGCATCAAGAGATCTTGAGTTACAGCAAATCATCAAATCGTGGATTTCCAGCAGCGAAGTTTACGTGATACGGCACAAACATCACTTTCACTAGTTCAGGGGGGATAATATATCTTGTCTCAAAAGTATTGCCGTAATGCGACCTAAATTGGAGTAATATACCTTGGCTCCACCGGTTCACGACAAGGGCGCCGTAAGCTGGAGAAATCAGGGTCAGGTACTGTCTTCTCATGCCGGACTCGATCCGGCATCCACTATTACTCGATTCCCGCTTTCGCGGGAATCACAGAGCAAAACATGCATTCAATTCGCCCTTGTTTTTGAGAACGGCTACAAAGCATCCCTTATTCCGAGTAGTTTCAGGGCGTTGTTTTGAAAAACATCCGAGCAATCGCCGCGTGAGAGGTTTGCCTTCAAGAGGATTGACCTTATCAGGGGGATTTCCTGGCTATGTCTGAACCATGGCCAGTCCGTGCCGAACAGCACATGCGATGCGCCATGTATTCGAAGCATTCCGATGAACTCACTTTCTCGCAGAGTGTGGGCTGCGTTGGATGTGTCCAGATAAAAATTTGGAGCGGGTGTCAGATATTTTTCCAGGTCGTCAAATTTCGCCGTAAGGCCGCCCATGTGCGCGCCAATGAAGTTTATTCCAGGGTATGCCGGATAAATTCGCGATAACCTCGACGGTGTGGTTAGATGATCGGGGTCTGCGCCGAAACCTTTATCAGCCTTGCAAAAGGTGTCAAGAATTACGACCGGCGTTAAGCCGTTCCTTATCCCGGCCTTTTCTACAGCCTTCATCGTTGACGCCATTTCTGGAGATTCAATGCTGAACCGCTGGGAAAAACTCGAAAACTTGAATCCCCTTATCCCACGGTCGAATGATCGCTGTATTTCCTTTTCAAGACCGCTCATATTGGGGTGCAGGGTCGCGAAAGTCAGCAGAAGGTCATGTTTCCGGCTTATCTGGAAACAACGGTCGTTTTCCTGCGTCACCTTGTCGGGCAGGGCGCTCGGAAGTATGACACAGCCCGACACATCGCACGAAACCGCAGCGGCCTCCAGGTCACGTGGCCTGAAATTAACCGCCGCCTCCGCAACATCTAGTTGGAGCTCTCTTACCATCTCGGTTTTAGCGCCGACATTTTCTATGATGCGCTGAGTGAAGATATGACAGTGACAGTCAAAATACATGATTACAGCTTGCTCCGTCTTGGCAGAACCGGTCTTTGCGCCGGCTGATTATAATTTATTTATTCATTTCCACAGCCCGTCGGAATCATTTTTATAGCTGCTCTCAATAATAAACGCGAATTTAATGCAGTTTTGCTCTGTCATTCCCGTGAAAGCGGGAATCCATCGTAAATGGATCCCCGATCGAGTCGTGGAAGACAACACAGGGCCGAGGGGCGCCTTCTTATGAACACGGCGCTCCCGTGCTGAACGAATGTAGCCAGCGTGTACTATCTTCAACTATTGTTTGATTCCGGCAATACTTTTGAGAAATCCCATAATACTCCGGCACGGAGGCCGGCGCTACTAAAACTGAGTATTAATCATGATATAACGATGTTGAGGTTATAAATAAAGAATAAGCCCGAGCGCAGGCCGGCTCTGCCATGGAGTATTTGCTTGTCAGATTGCGTGCGTATGTACTAAATTGGACATGACTCGCAGCGCAACCGGGTCATGGCCGGAAACTCCGAACGAAGAAACATGAATCAGCGCTGCGAATTCATATTATAGGGCGGTTAAATGGAGCTTTTACCCAATCCATATAGAAATGGCGAATGTTTCTTTTGCGGCCCTGCCAATCCGGTCGGGTTGAAGCTGAGCTTCTATCGGGAAGGCACGGAACCGGAGGAGCTTGTATGCAAATGGTTTCCGTCCCATCTTTACAAGAGTTTCGGCAAGATATTGCACGGCGGTATACAGAGCGGTCTTTTCGACGAGATCATGGGGTGGACTACATTGCATTTGACCCGGCAAATGGGAGTAACATCCAGCATCAATGTGGAATTCATCAAACCGCTCTATGTTGAGCAGGACATAGAGGTTCGATGCCGGATAGCGTCCCGTGAAGGCTCAAGGATAAATCTGGCTTCGGAGATTCGCAACAGCCGGGGTGAGATATGTTCCAGAGCCACGGGGACTTATGTCCTGATGGATCCCGAGCGTTTCAAAAGCGCCACAAAAGAGGAATGACTCAGGTCATGTCCTGTTCATGAAATGTTTATCAAGCTTATATCTTAGGATAATCCGTGATAATATGATATTCCGCTTAAAGGACCAATCCCGACGATCAGGGGGAAATGCCAGTGACAGCGTTCCAGGACAACAAGGATTTTAGCAATCCTGATTTTCCCTATATATCAACCATATCGCAGAAAGACCATAAATCGGGATATTCGGAGTATAACCCTTACGCCAATGCTTTGGCCCAGTTCGACAGGGCTGTGTCCCACCTCAATCTCAAGCGTGGCGTCATCGACATGCTGCGATGCACGAAACGCGAACTTTCCGTCAACTTCCCGGTGATGATGGACAACGGCGATACTCGTATTTTCAGGGGCTACCGTGTTCATCACTCGGTTGTGAAAGGCCCGACCAAAGGTGGCATTCGCTATTCGCCGGCTGTTTCACTTGACGAGATTCGCGCTTTGGCAATGTGGATGACCTGGAAATGCGCTTTGATGAATCTTCCTTTCGGTGGGGCCAAGGGTGGAGTTATTGTAAACCCGAAGGAGCTTTCACAACGGGAGCTTGAGCGTCTGACGAGGCGTTACGCCACCGAAATAAGCATAATGATGGGGCCGGAGAGCGACATACCCGCTCCGGACGTGGGCACGAATCCCCAAATCATGGCCTGGATCATGGACACATACTCGATGCATCGGGGCTTTTCCATTCCCGCAGTTGTTACAGGCAAACCTCTCGAGATCGGGGGATCCCTCGGGCGCACCGAGGCCACAGGCAGGGGGGTAGCTTTTTGCGTGGCAGAGGCTTTGAAACTCAGGGGTATTGATCCAAGAGGCGCCACAGTTGCAGTGCAGGGTTTCGGAAATGTCGGGTCCGTGGCCTGTCGTCTTGTTAACGAAATGGGGATGAAAGTAATAGGCGTAACATGCTCGAAAGGCGGCATGTACCGTTCGGATGGGCTGGACATTGATTCGGTTTCGGCACACTTCGCATCGGGAGGATGTCTGACATCTCTCACGGGAACAGATTTCATATCGAACGAAGAGTTGTTGACGCTTGATTGCGATGTGCTGATAGCCGCTGCTGTTGAAAACCAGATCACTACCTCTAACGTCAACGAGGTAAGAGCCCGGATAATTGCGGAGGGGGCCAACGGGCCTATTACCGCGGAGGCTGATGAGACGCTGAATGACAAAGAAGTGTTCATTATCCCGGATATCCTGTGCAATGCCGGGGGCGTAATAGTTAGCTATCTGGAGTGGGTTCAGGACCTTCAGTCATTTTTCTGGCCGGTAGACGAGATTAACCTGAAACTGCAGTATCTTATGCGACAGGCGTTTGACAGCGTGCTCGATTGTTCATCGCAATACAGGGTCGCCATGAGAGAAGCAGCGCAGATACTTGCAATCCAGAGAATATCTGAAGCGATAGTACTGAGGGGGATTTACCCGTAGCATCCGGAGGTGGGTAGGCGGGATAAGGCGATAAACCGCTAACGTATGTTAGATCTCGATACTTTCCATTTCTCAAGATCTTCTATCATTGTCTTGCCTATCGCATACTTGTCAAATTTGACAGGGTTTGACCTTTTTCCGTTCTTGATGAAGTCCTGAAAACGGGAGGACGCATCGTCAAGGAAAACACTGTCCTCGTTCATTACCAGTATGTTGCTTGCCGTGACGCTGTGCGCCCGCAATTCCTGTTCGCCGCCTCCGTGACTTTCAGGAATGATTATGGCTCTTGCTCCGGTGAGGAGAATCTCATTGACCGTATTGTAACCTGCCCTGGAAATGACGAGGTCCGCCTGATTGAACAGGTCAACTAGGTCCGGCAGGAAGCTTATGAAACGAACCCCTTCACAGGAAACATTTGCCCGTAGGGCCGTCGCGGCAACCTTGTCAAGATAGGTGTCAAGGACCATGACAATTTGATACTGGTCACGATCTAGCGATTTTCGCAGTATTTCGGTCAGCTTTACAGACAGATCAAATACTCGACCGTTTCTTCCGAGCGATATGACAATCAGTTTTTTGTCGGGCAATCCGAAACGTTCGAGGGTTTCGTGTCTTGAGGATAATTCTTCGTAAACCTTGTTCGTGATCTTACCGAGGTAGTTGATCTTGGGTTCGAGTTCCGAGTCATTCCCGAGGAAGGTTTTGTTTATGTCTATGACCTCCCTGTCTTCGAGGACATACATGAAATCATAAAGCCCACCGATATTTATTGATTCAGATCTATGTCTTGGGTTCTGGTATGGAATCTTTAGCAGCGGCACCCATTTCATTATTCCCCTGCATATATGGACGAGCGCGAAATCGACCGGGCCGCCTTTTCGCATCCATTTCTTCATGAGAAGCGGGATGAGTTCGCTCATCTGCCCAGTCATATTGTGCTCGATGATAAGCGCGTCGGGTTGCAGGAAATCGAAACTGGACATTATGAGGCTCTGTCGGAAATCAAATACGGATTCCAGTTCAAAACCGGTGAGGTATCTTGAGTGCAGGGCGTTCTGTCGCCGGTCAATATCCATTTTCACGGAAGGGAGCTTTATTACCTCGATACCTTCCTTGAAAAACACCTGGGGGACGGACGTCCCCGAAATAACCAGAAAATCAATATCAGGTCGCCATTTCTTTATTCCGGTTATGACGGCAGCCGTCCTGAAGGCATGACCTACCCCAATAGAATTGTGTGTATATACAAGAATTCTCTTTATTGAATCCTGCCTCATACTAGCCTGGCCTCATGGGTCATAAATTCTGTTCAGGGTTCATAAAGCCGAACCATGCGCTGAACATTCATGATAGCGTACAATTCATATAAAAACTATTATATAGCGCATCCCAAAGCGTCACATCCATTGAGGTCGAGGGCTTCGGAAAAATGACAAGCCACGACATGATCCGGCCCGATCTCCCTCAGGAGAGGCTCTTCTCTGGAACAAACGTCCTGAGCATAGACACATCTCGGATGAAAAGCGCACCCGGGAGGCGGGTTTATAGGGTCAGCGGTTTCACCTTTCAGTATGATCTTGTGGCTGACAAAGTCCGAACGGACACTCGGCACATTTGACATAAGCGCCTCCGTGTACGGATGTCGAGGTTTGCCGAACAGGTTTGCCGCCGGAGCGTATTCCACTACCTTCCCCACATACATAAGGACGATTTTCTGGCTAAAATGCCTGACAAGCCCGAGGTCGTGGGAAATAAACAGGTAGGCCAAACCCATTTTGTTCTGAATTTCGAGCGCCAGATTTACTATTTGGGCCTGAACGGAAACATCAAGAGCCGAGGTTGGCTCATCGGCAACCAGCAATCGCGGATAAAGCGCCATAGCGCGCGCCACACAGATCCGCTGACGCTGCCCACCGGAAAAAGCGTGGGGATACCTTGTAAGATACTGGACCTTCAGGCCTACCAGCTCTATCAACTCCCTTACCCTACCCTCCAGAGCAGCTCCTTTTGCCACCTTGTTCACTATAAGCGGTTCCGCCAGGATTTCCCGAACGGTCATCCTGGGATTGAGCGACGCGAAGGGATCCTGAAAAATCATCTGTATATGAGGCCTGATGGGTCTCATTTGAGCGGGCGTCATTTCCGCAAGGTTAAGCCTGGGGCCCCCATCTGGAGTCTGAAACCATATCTCACCACCGGTTGGCCGATAAGCGCCCATTATCATTCTGCCAACAGTCGTTTTTCCGCAACCTGATTCACCCACCAAACCGAGCGTTTCCCCCTGTCTTATGGAAAAACTCACGCCATCTACCGCCTTGACGTGCCCGACGACCTTCTTGAAAACACCCTTCTGGATGGGAAAATATTTCTTTAGGTTCTTGACCTCAATGAGTATGTCTGATGCTGACAAATCCGTATCCTCACAATTTAATACACATACGCGGACAGGCTACAAAATGCTCTGGAGAGACTTTTGTCAATTCATAGGGTTGGTCGCGGCATACTGAATCGCCTCCACACTCTGTACATCTCCCATAGAAAGGACATCCGACGATATAAGCGAGAGGATCGGGCAGAGTTCCTTCAATGGTGGCGAGTTCCGTCCTCACCGGAGTGTCTATTCCCGGAACCGACCGTAAGAGGGCCTGAGTATAGGGGTGAAGGGGATAATCAAAAATATCTTTTACCGGGGCCTGCTCCATCACTCTCCCAAAATATACCACGAGGACGTCGTCGCTTATGTCGGATATGACCCCGAGGTTGTGGGAGATGAAGATTATTGCCATGCCAAACTCTTCCTGGAGCTCCTTGAGGAGGGCGAGTATCTGGGCCTGCACTGTGACATCAAGCGCAGTGGTCGGCTCATCGGCAATCAGGACTCTCGGTCTGCATACAAGGGCCATTGCAATCATGGCCCTCTGGCGCATTCCGCCCGAAAGTTGGTGAGGATATGCGTCAATCCGGTTTTCGGGCTGGGGAATCCCTACTCTATGAAGCATTTCTATTGCCTGATTGCGCGCTTCGGCCTTCGAAACATCCGAATGAATCAGTAACGCTTCCATGATCTGGCTGCCGACCGTATGAACGGGGCTGAAGGAATTCATTGGTTCCTGGAAGATCATGGATATGTCGCTGCCCCTGATGCTGCGAGCAAGCGCCCCCCTGGGATCGATTGTAACAAGGTCGAGCGTCTGCTGCTGCAAGTTTTCTTTCTCGTCTACCTGTAACAAAATCCGACCGTTTACTATCTGACCCGGAGAGGGAACAATCCGGAGTATCGCCTGACCGATCACACTCTTTCCGGAACCTGATTCGCCGACTATCCCAAGGGTCTTGCCCTGTTCAAGGGAAAAGCTGACTCCATCAACCGCCCTGACAGTTCCCTCGTCTATGAAGAAATGAACCTGAAGATCGTCAACTTCCAACAATGGCGGCATTAACATTACCTCGAATACGGGTCTACGGCGTCACGCAGTCCATCGCCCACAAAATTGAATGAGAGCACAATAATGATAACAAACGCGACGGGAATAAGTAGCCATGGGTATAAGGCGACCGTGGTTACGTTCTGTGCCTCCTTCAGGAGGACACCCAGGCTGGTTATCGGCGGTCTCAGTCCTATACCCAGAAAGCTTAGCGCCGTCTCAGCCAGGATCATTCCAGGTATGGCAAGCGTCACCGACACGATGATATGCGAAGTGAAGGAAGGCAACAGATGCCTGAAAATGATCCGTGCGTCACTAGCTCCGAGGAAACGCGCTGCCAGGACGAACTCTTCCTCACGTAAGGCGATAAGTTTGCCTCTAACCATTCGCGCCAGGTCGGTCCACCCAACCAGTGACAGGATTAGCGTTATGGTAAAATAAACCTTCAGGGCCGGCCAATGAGGCGGCATTGAGGCGGAAAGCCCCATCCAGAGAGGAATACTCGGAAAACACCGGATTATCTCTATAATTCTCTGAATTACTACATCCGCCCACCCACCGGAATATCCGGAGATACCGCCCAGCGTGAGCCCCAGGACAAGACTGAGAAAAACGCCTATCATACCAATGGAAAGCGAAATTCTCGTCCCATACAAACACCGTGAAAAGACATCCCGACCCATGCGGTCAGCCCCGAAAAGGTACAGTTTGGCGGGAGAATCCACCCCGAAGAAATGTATATCCGTCTCCCATAAACCCCAGAAAAGGTACGTGTCTCCCCTCACAAACAGTTTTATGGGATAGTTGACACCCATTACCTCCCTGAAGGTCATCTTGTGGGTTTCCAAATCTATTTCCATGTCCGTTTTCCTGACAAACGGCCACCTCAGACTGCCATTTTCATCGAATATGTGAACGGTCGATGGAGGCGAATAAATGGCCTCCAGATGTCGTGTGTCCTTTTCGTAGGGCGCCAGAAACTCACAGAATATTGCGGTGAAATACATGCCGGTTATTGAGACCAACCCTATCATCGCCAGCGTATGTTTTTGGTAACGCCACCACACAAGCTGTCTCCATGTGGCGTTCAGGTATTTCATTTCTTTCTGTTTTTGTTCCATCACAAACCCTCCCTGGCGCCAAAACGAATCCGGGGGTCAACCCATGCCAGCAAAATATCCGACAGAAGGGTCCCAACAACCGTCAGAGAGGACAAAAGCATGATGAATGTTCCGGCAAGCTGCATGTCCTGGCTCAAAAGAGCGCTCAGCAACAGCGGACCGGTCGTGGGCAAATTGAGCACCACCGCTGTTATTGCAATTCCTGAAACCAGTTCGGGCAGGGTCCAGCCAATGGTGCTGACCAGGGGGTTGATCGCTACCCTGACCGGATATTTCAGGATTAGATGAGTTTCCGACAGGCCCTTGGCTCTGGCCGTAGTCACATAAGGCTTTCTCAATTCATCCAGGAGATTGCCGCGAATAATACGGATGAACTTTGCGGTATGCGACGTTCCGACAATGACAACCGGTATCCACAGGTGTTTGAACAAATCGAAAACCTTGGCAAAGCTCCACGGGGCCTCCGCATACTCTGGAGAAAATAGCCCACCAATGCTCAAACCGAGGTAAGCGTAAGACACCCAGAGCATTACCAGGGCAAAAAGGAAATTGGGGGTGGCAAGCCCGATAAAACCGATGACGGTCAGAAAATAATCCATCCATGAATATTGACGGACGGCGGAATATATACCGATAGGCAAAGAAATAGCCCAGGTAAACAATATCGTACATATCGAAATTATTACCGTCAGGCTGAGTCGTTCCCCTATCAGTTCGGAAACCGGCTTGTTCCACTCGAACGAATGCCCAAAATCTCCTTGAAGAAAATTCATGGCCCATTTCAGGTATTGTTTGTAAAGCGGTTCATCCAGACCAAAACGCTCCTTAAGCGCTTCGAGTTCCGCCTGATCGACGGTTTCCCCACTAGCGCTGAGCTGGGAAACGTATGTGGTCAGAAAATCTCCCGGAGGTAATTGGATGATGATGAAGGAAATGATGGAAATAGCTATCAACGTCGGAATCATGATCAGAATCCGGCGAATAATGTAGGCGATCATCCTGCCATCCCTCTCTCAATAAAATATAGCGGCATACGAACCGGGTGTATCAATTGCGCCGAGGCGTCAGAAAACTTATAAAATATTATTTAATCGCTCATTCCAGACCCGGACAGGGACATAACCCTAAAGTCAGGCCTGAAAGTTATTTAAAGCTAGTTTTTTCCACCTACAAAAGAGAACTGCTCAGGATGTATAGGACCAGGGTTCGGATACATCCAGCTCTGAAAGTCCTTTTTTACGACATTTATCATATTTTTTGAGACCACATAGTAGTCGGGCGGATCATGAACGAGTCCAATGACATACAGGTTCTTCTCGTTTGCGGCCAGAATCCTTGCGAAAAGCTCCCTGCGTTTTTCCAGGCTGATAGCCGTCAATATTTCATTGTACGTTTGCATCATTTCCTTGATGTCCGCCGGAGGCTCCTCACCTTTTTTCCCGCCACTCTGAAACCACTGCGCATAGAGTGGAGCGTTGAGGCTTTCGGAATTGTAGGGGAAATACCATCTGGGTTCGAGGAGGCACTCGATACCGCCGTCTCCAGGCCAGAGGGCTATTTCATGAGCGGCGTTCTGGGTTCGTTGCCTGAACAGTTCCATGGTTTCGGACTTGACCTCGGTTTCGATACCCACACTTTTCAGGTTGGAGGCTATAACCTCCGCTGAATCGACCCACCCGGGGATTGATACGGAAACATCGAGTGATATTTGCAGGGGTTTACCGTCCGGACGCATCCTCTTTCCGTCAGGACCGGTTTTGAGCCCCATTTCATCTAGATATGCATTGGCTTTGGCAGGATCATGCTCTATATAGGCTTTTTCGTACGAAGCGCTATAAAATTCGGATTCCGGCAGCGGGGCGGCCTGTCGGGCAACGCCCTTGCCACGACAGATAATCTTGTTGATTTCACCCCTGTTTACCGCGTGAGATACGGCTTTCCTGAAACGGGGATCGTTAAGAACCTGGCGCATCGCCGGGTCTTTGTGGTTGAGGTTTGGCGCCAAAAGTATTCCCACCGATGCAGTGGAAGTTTTAGGCACAAGCCTGTAATTGCCGTTTGCAGCGCTGGCCAAAAGAAGGACGGAGTTCTGCATGCTACCGAGGTGACGGCCCTGCATATCTATTTCCCCGGCTATCGCTTTTAGAACTATCGTCTTGGCCTCAGCCTGAAGGTCATGAACCAGTGTGTCTATATAAGGAAGCTGATTTCCGTTAGTATCAACTTTCCAGTAGTACGGATTACGTTCCATGACAAATCTTTTGGCCGGCGCCGGAACCTTGGTGATCCAGGCGCACAGGGAGGGCATCTTGTCAGTGATGAACATGGAGTGTCTCAGGCTGGAAGCGTCAAGAAACAGTTTTACCCACGTAGACGCGTTCCTTGCGGTCATGAGTTGTTCAAGCTTTTCAGGCTCGGCATATTTTTTGTGGAACTGCTTCAGGTAGTGTTTTGGTTTTGTAACAAGCTCCATACCCTGTGGGCAGGCAAGTTGTTCTATGAAAAGACTGTAAGGTTTTTCAAACTCTATTTTGAAGCTGTAGTCGCTTAATTTCTCTACTTTTGGGGGAACGCCTTCCGTGGACAACCAGTTCGGGGGCGAGGAGGTCAATTCCTTGTTCAGGAGAATATCCTCAAAATAAAATATCACGTCATCGGCTGTAAATGGCGCGCCATCCGACCATTTGACGCCCTCGACGAGGTGAAAGGTATAAACACGGCCCGTTTCATCCACTTCCCATTTCGTCGCAAGGTTGGGCACAACCCTGTATTCCGGGTTCCAACGCACCAGAGGTTCATAGAGCACTCTGCGAACCCCTACGAGGTCAGAAAGACCGGTATATGCGCGCCTCCATGTTCCACCATAAACTCCAACCTTATCAACAGGCTTTATAACGGGTGGAGATGCTGGAAGTCTTTGTTCTACAGGAGGCAATTGCCCCGCCTTAACCAGTTTCGACAGCATCGGAGATTCATTGAAGGCCAGGACATTGTCACAAACCGGCATTGTGATAAATACCAGCGATAAAATCAGAAATAGTGACAATTTGATGATGTAACTTCGCATCGCGCCTCCGGGGATTCCTGAAAGTAGACTTGTAGAAAACCGACTACACCACAGGTTAACGCTTTTCTGCATACGAACATACTAAATAGTAACATTGTTTCGGTGAAACTCAAAATTTTAGTCGTAATTATTACTATATTACTAGCAGCACAAAGATCCCCCCATTACCGGCTTGGTCTGCTTTTTACGTCACAACAGGAAGGGGAAAAATCGTGTTCTCAATTGAAACCGTTAACGCTCGAAACGTCATAATTACGACAGATCGAAACAACAGGTTTGTTTTTTTGCCTGTCGTTTCTGAACAAACACAGGGGATTGCCTGTGTTAATAGCTAGAAAGGGATTTCATCTTCGGGTGGTGGTGGATAATACCCTCCCTTTTCGTCATTTCTAGGTTTGGAGGCGGATGCCGGTCTGGCAGGCGGTGAAGCCGGTTTCCTGGCTGAGTCGTCGGGCTTGAAACCCTGACCGCCGCCCGAGCCACCCAAGAGGATGAGATCACTGGCGACTATTTCAACAGTTGTCCTTTTGTTTCCATCCTGATCTTCCCACTCACGGCTCTGAATCCTACCCTCGATAAAAGCCTGCTTGCCTTTGCCGAGATATTCTCCACAAATTTCACCGAGTCTGCCCCAGGCCACTATCCTGTGCCATTCCGTTCGCTCCTGATCATTACCCTCCTGATCACGCCATCGTTGCGAGGTCGCCAGGGTAAAAGTCGCTACCGCCCGGCCTGACGCTGTATAACGAACCTCAGGATCTCTACCCACATTTCCCAACAACATCACTCGATTGAGGGACCTTCCCGCCATGTGACACCTCCGATATTCAGATGTGCAAAGCTTGTTAAAATAATTTGCCCAAGACTTGTTAGATCAAGTATCCTCTACGATAATGTCGTAGATTGTCAAGCATTCCGGTTCAGGCAATCAAGGGAGTTTTGGAATTCAGACGATTCGTCAAAAAATACTGGATTTGTTGCTTCAGGGCGATTTTTCTTCAATAAGCCTGTCCAAGCTGCTTGGAATAAAGGAAAAGGATGTTCTTGACAACCTGCCTCATGTACGAAAAAGCCTTGGGAAAGGTTATGAAATAATATCCGAACCTGCGCGTTGTCTTGACTGTGGGTTTGTTTTCCGGAAGCGTGAGAGGGTCAGCACACCGGGGCGCTGTCCGGTTTGCAGATCTGAGGCCATTGCTCCACCACTGTTTGGTATTTCAGCGCCCAGCGCAACAAAAGGGTATTCTTGAACCCGAATCAGCGCTATTTATAATTTTCTCTACGCTGGCCTCAATTTTTTTACCGGTTACGCTTCGGGTTAGCTTAAATACATGGTACACGACTCCAAGTCATGATATAATTTCAAAAAAAATGGTGGAGCTATTTTCAGAAATGAGTCCAATAACAAAATTCGATGACGTTTGCGAGTTTCAGGAGGACACAATACTACCGCTTCAGGAAGAGCGTCTTCGCAGTACAGTCGCGGCCATGGTGCAGACGTGCAAGGAAGAGAGCACGGTAGATCATGTCGGAGCAGCCCTGATACCATCCAAGGATGAGATAATACGGATTCTGGGTATACTGCAGGACCTCCTGTTTCCGGGCTTTTTCGGAAAACAGGAACTCTCCAGTCATACTCTTGAATACCATCTCGGCGCTGAGATGATTCAACTTTATGAAGCGCTATCGGCCCAGATTTCTCGCAGCATCCGTCACGAATGCCGGCGTGCTGACAACATTTGCATGAAATGTATAGAAAAGGGTCGAGAGGAAGCGATAGTCTTTATTGAAAAACTCCCCGGATTACGTCGTGTATTAAGTCGTGATGTAATGGCTCATTATGACGGGGATCCTGCGGCCAAGAGTCTGGATGAGATAGTTTTTTCCTACCCCGGGCTGTATGCCATTTTTGTATACAGAGTGGCTCATGAACTGTTCACAAGACAGATACCGCTGATGCCGAGAATAATGACGGAACATGCGCATTCTCTAACCGGAATAGATATAAATCCCGGGGCCACGATAGGATCGGATTTTTTCATTGATCACGGCACTGGGGTTGTCATCGGTGAAACCACACATATCGGAGACAGGGTCCGAATTTATCAGGGAGTAACTTTGGGCGCGCTTTCGGTTCCCAGGGAATCTGAGGGTGGAAATGCCCTGAGAGGCGCCAAACGTCATCCCACCATTGAGGATGACGTCACGATCTATGCCCAGGCCACCATTCTTGGTGGAGATACGGTCATAGGCGCAAGGTGCGTAATTGGTGGTAACGTGTGGCTAACCACATCGGCGCCTCCGGATACAACCGTGTTCATAGAGCCACCCAGGCATATCTTTAAAGAGGACAGGCACAAAATATCTGGTGATTAAAACAACGTATCCTGCTATATTAAATTTGTATATTTATACAGTCATTCGCCGGATGCAAATTTGATCAGACTGAACAGATGCATGATCTGGCGTTATTAATTTCATTAGATCGCAGACTTGAACCAATAGTCTGATTTTGTTACACTGCATGGCGTAATAACTTATACGGGCTGAATTGCTCATGCGAGGAGAGAAATTGGCTAGAATATTCTATGATAGGGATGCGAATTTTGCGTATTTATCAGAAAAGACGGTAGCGGTAATTGGTTATGGCAGTCAGGGACACGCTCATGCCCTTAACCTTAAGGATTCGGGAATCAATGTCGTCGTAGGTCTTCAGAAAACCAGCAAACGTTGGAACAAGGTTGTTGAAGATGGCCTGAAGGTCATGGAGGTTGAGGAAGCGGTCAAGGTCTCCGACATAGTCATGATTCTGGTTCCTGATGAAATCCAGTCGGAACTGTACAAGGAAAAAATTGCCCCAAACCTTTCCGCTGGGAAAGCGCTGGCGTTTGCTCACGGATTCAATATTCATTTCGGACAGATTGAGCCCAATAGGGACGTGGACGTTTTCATGGTTGCCCCCAAAGGGCCGGGACACCTGGTACGAAGAATGTATAAGGAAAAATTTGGAGTTCCCGCTCTATTGGCAATTTGTCAGGATGCCACAGGTAATTGTTGGAATATCGGAATGGCTTATGCTAAAGGCATTGGTAGCGCGAGGGCAGGCGTTATCGAAACTTCTTTCAGGGAAGAGACCGAAACGGATCTCTTTGGCGAGCAGGCGGTATTGTGCGGTGGGGTGACCCAACTGATTCAGACTGGTTTTGAAACTCTTGTTGAAGCCGGTTATCAACCCGAAATTGCATATTTTGAATGCCTGCATGAGCTAAAGCTCATAGTGGATCTGATCTATGAAGGCGGCATCGGCAGAATGCGCTACTCGATAAGTAACACCGCCGAATATGGCGATCTGACCAGAGGTCCACGCATCGTTGACGAGCGAACCAAACAGGAAATGAAAAAGATTCTGGGCGAAATCCAGAACGGTGAATTCGCAAGAGAATGGATTCTTGAGAATCGGGCGGGCAGGCCTGTTTTCAAGGCAAAGGAAAGAATGGCGGCGGAGCATCAAATTGAGACGGTTGGGGCTAGTTTGAGGTCCATGATGAGCTGGATTTCAGCTCCACTTGAAGAAAAATGATTTAATTGTTCTTTAAGATGCCATATTTATTGTTTTGATGCGGGACGGGAATACTGGCAGGCCCCGTCTCGCCGACCCAAACGTCGAATCTTTGAAAAAACCATTGTGAACTAAAAATTCGCTAGAGGCCGCTAAAGGTTATCCAGGCAGGCCTCAAGAAAAAAAATCGAGTCAACGCGCAAGGTGCGTGAAGCGCAAGGGTATTTTGATTGTGGGCCCGTTACGAAATTATTCGACGGGTTTCCGTACAATTCTGATCAACTTCGGGGGGCCGATTTGCGTTTTTAGAAAGGACAACGGCCAATATGATTAAGAGTATTAAAGTTAAGAATTTTAAGAATTTCAAAGATGCTGAATTCGACGTAAGGCCATTAAACATATTTATCGGACCGAACGGGACAGGAAAGTCAAATTTGGGTAATTTCCTGTTAATGATGAGTTTTCTTGCTTCCGGTCCATTTAGCAGCGCATTCGGCCCGGGACCCTTTACTTTCAGACAGACACTTAGCAGAAAGGAAAAAGGAGCGTCGGACATTCAGGAACTGGACCTTAATTTTGACATAACTCTTGAGGTAGAAGGTGTAAACTATAGCTATTCCATAGTCTTTACCGAAATAAGGCGCAACGAGTATCTGATTAAGGAAGAAACTCTTCAGGAGGTTCAGGGAGAGATTCTCTTTACCATATCGGATGTAAAAGCCAGAGAATCCAAGATGGCGCAGATGAGAAAAGGCCACGCCTGGAATGATTCAGAGAAAAGAATCCGGTCTGTGGCGCAATACCTGTCAAAAATCAAGCGTTACAGATTCATACCTGATCTCATAAAAAAACCATCGTCGGTTCAGGATTCATATCTGCTTGATCATACGGGGGAGAATCTGGCCGCGGTGGTGCATCATCTTGAAAAAAACCATCCTGAGAATTTCTGGAGGATAGTCCAGGAAGTCAGGCGTTGTATTCCGGGAATAAAAAGAATATTCACCCCTCACCTCGGTGATCCTCATCAGGTTGGCATAGGCGTGGAGGAAGACAACAAGTCCGGTTATTTTGTAGGCCCTCAATTGTCCGACGGCTTTCTGGTATTCCTTGCGTTAATCACTCTTTTTAACCTGCCTGACCAACCGAGGATCTTTTTCATCGAAGA
>CAITZA010000044.1 GCA_903896745.1 uncultured Desulfomonile sp.
AAGGCCAGCAACCCAACTTCCTGGCCTCGCTTTTGGAGCTGAAATGCCATTTCAGCCGCCACAATCCCACCATAACACCAGCCCGCCAAATAATACGGAGGATCAGGCTGAAAAGCCATCATTTCGTCTATGTAATAACCTGCCATTTCCTCCACTGTTCTGTGCGCCCTAGACAGATCTCTCAGTCCTAATGACTCGAATCCATAACATGGCTGATCCTGACCCAGTCTGTTAACCAGGTTAACATAGCCTAAAACATCGCCGGGATTGGAGTGGATCAGATACACGGGCGGGCGAGAACCGTAGGGTTGCAGTTCAACAAGACATTGCCACGTTCCAGCGCTCGATGATGGTTTAGCAGTGGTGATAACGCGAGCCTGTTTTTCTATAGTAGGATTCTGTATGAAATCGGCGGGTGTGAGGTGAAGCCCAGCTTTGTTAACCCTGTCGATAATCTGTAGACTTAAGAGAGAATGGCCACCCAGAAAGAAAAAATTGTCTCGAACTCCAACACGCCCAATGCCGAAGACTTCACGCCAGATGTTTACCAGCACCTCTTCAATAGGGGTTCGTGGCGCGATATAAGAATCCGCCTCATCACTCGGTGTGTCGTTGACATCCGGTAGGGAATTTACGTCTATCTTCCCTCCTGAAGTCACGGGAAACCTGTCGAGGATGATACATGCGGAAGGGATCATGAAATCGGGCAAGCGTGTTTGAAGTTTTTCGCGGATCTCTGGAACTTCCATGGGACTGCCAGGATTAAGCACTGTATATGCAATTATTTGAACAGGACCAGTCTCCCTTTTCCTTCCAACTGAAAAAGCCTCGGATATCTGAGGGATGCTTCTCAATGCATTATCGATCTCATCAAGTTCAACCCGGAAACCCCTAACTTTTACCTGACGATCAACGCGGCCACAGAACTCAATCAGGCCATCCTGAACATATCTTACCCGATCTCCGGTTCTGTAAATCCTGTCGTTGGAGTTGTCACTGTAAGGATCTTTGACGAAACGCTCCTGTGTTTTTTGTGGCAAATTCAGATAACCTCGAGCTACGGTTGAACCCCCGATACAAAGTTCACCCACCAGCCCTATGGGAGTGAGATTCAGGTTCGAGTCCAGAATATAGGCCCTGATGTGTTTCAGAGGTTTGCCGATTGGGGCCACCCTGTACGCCGGGTCTGAAGGTTTCCACTGCGTCAGGTCTACGGCGGTGGCCACAACCGTTGTCTCCGTCGGGCCGTAGGTATTCATGAGGGGTGTGGTCGATTTGGTCAATTTCAGCCAAACAGATATTGGCTCCGCAGCGGGTTGTTCTCCCCCGATTATGACCATTCGAAGCATTTCGGGAAGCACAATAGTCCCATCTTGGAGCGCCATTGTTAATTGCTGCCAAAAGGCTGTCGGTAGGTCGAGTAAGGTAATTTGAGCTTCGACACATTCTGCTGCGAATGCCGTCATGGTACTAAGGGACGCGTCAGATTTGAGAACCAGGGTGGCGCCTGTACAAAGTGACGGGTAGATTTCCTCAACGCTGGCGTCAAAACTTGGCGACGCGAATTGTAAGACCCTGTCGTTGTCATTTATGCCATAGAGATCTATGGCGGATTGTGTAAATGACGCCAAGGCCCCGTGCTCTATGATCACTCCTTTCGGTTTTCCGGTAGAGCCGGAAGTATAAATGATATAGGCCGAATTGTTCCTGACCGTTTTTTGGGAGAGTTCCCTGTCGGAAAATAACCTGAGTTCCTCCCATTCACTGTTGATGCAAATTATTTCAGGCTGTTTGCCATTTTCCGAATTTCGAAGGACTTGCTCAAGGCGTCCGAAATTTTCCTCATCCGTTATTACCACAGGCGCTGAAGTATCGTTCAGGATGAATTCCACGCGTTTCTCAGGATACTTGGTATCCAGAGGCACATAAGCGGCGCCGGCCTTGAGAACCCCTAGCATCCCGATTATCATGAAACGATATGGGCCGATGAAAAGAGCTACTCTGGTTTCAGGCCCAACTCCACGTTTTTGAAGCGCTCGAGCAAGCCTGTTCGTTTTGCGATTCAACTCTTCATAACAGATTTCCACAGGAATGCCTGAATCGCCGTGCAAATCCAGCAATGCAAGACTTTCAGGGGATTTTGCCGCCTGTTTTTCAAACATATCGATGACTGTTATTTCAGTTGCGTCGAACTGATTTGGGCGTCCGCTCCATTCATCAAGAATTGTATTTTTTTCTTCCTTTCCTAGAATTTCAACCTGTGAAACAGGTCTGTCAGGATTCAGGCAGACCTGCTCCAGGAGCGTCTTGAATCGCTCGAGCATTCGGATCACAGTCGAATCGGTGAAAAGATCCGCGCTGTATTCCATGACAACCTTCAGCGTATCCCCAGTTTCATAAATCCACGCCGTAAGATCGAAGTTTGACCGAAATGTTTTTATTTCAAAAGACTTGCATTCCAGACCAAGAAGGGACAAATCTGGCAAAGGCATATTCTGAAGAGACATCATGGTTTGAAAAATAGGAGTACGGGACAAACTTCGTTCAGGTTTGATCCCCTCAATTATTTCTTCAAATGGAACGTCCTGATTGGCAAAAGCCCCTAGAGCGTTGTCGCGAACCCTTCCGACAAGATGTCTGAACGAAGGATCATCATGTATCCCGGTTCTTATTGCTACCGTGTTCACAAAGAAGCCTACAATGTCTTCTATCTCCCGGCGATTCCTGTTGGCGACAAAAGTTCCAACACAAAGGTCTGTTTGTCCGGAATAGCGAAAAAGTAGAACCTTGAACGCAGCAAGTAAAACCATGAAAAGGGTAGCGCCCTCACCGGATCCAAGGCCCCTGATTTTTGCGGATAGTTCGGAGTCCAGTATCATGCTCTGGTGGCCGCCCCGATAACTTTGAACAGCGGGTCTCATAAAATCCGCAGGAAGCTCCAATGGCTCAGGTACACTCGAAAACTTCTGTTTCCAGTACGAAATTTGAGACTGGGCTGCGTCAGTTTTCATCCATTCTGATTGAGCTAACGCATAGTCGCGATATTGAAACTCCAGTGGTGTTAAAGAGATAGGATGATCAGAGGCAAGTTCCGAATAAATATTCATCAGGTCACGAATTATGATCCCCATAGACCATCCGTCAGCTATGATATGATGAATAGTAAAGACCAGGATGTACTCGTTTTGGGACTGTTTGACCAAGAACCAGCGGAACAGTGGGCCCTTGCTAAGGTCAAATCCTCGATCAACCTCTCTTGAGCAATGTTGGATGGCTTCAAAATCCCTGTTTGCGGATGGAACGTCGCTAATATCGATTGCATCAATAGGAAAAGACTTAAATGGCAAAACTATCTGAATGGGATCGGGCTCACTTTTTCGAAATATGGTTCTTAAACTCTCGTGGCGCTCCGCAATTAAATTGACGCTCTGAGTGAGGGCGTTGATGTTTAGCGATCCTGATAGCCTATGTGCCAGAAAAATATTGTAAGCTGGTGTTTGTGGCTCGAGTTGATCGAGATACCATATTCTCATCTGAGAGTATGATATGGGGCATTGAGGTTGTTCACACCGTATCTTCAAAAGAATTTCGGCGCTTTCAGAGTCCCGGGCGCTCAGGGATTGAATTTTTTTTGCAAGCTCATGAGCGGTTGGGGCCTGAAATATGTCTCTCAAAGGAAGTTTGATGCCGTAAGTGTCCCGAATTCTCGAAACAAGCTGAGCGGCCAGAAGGGAATGTCCTCCCAATTCAAAAAAATTGTCAAGGACGCCTATGTCATCGACTTGAAGTAAGTCTTTGTAGAAGTTTAATATTGTTGATTCATCAGAATTGGCGGGGAACCTACCGCTATCATCCCCGGAATGAACAAAGTCTGCGGGTTGCGCAGAGGGTAGAGCATTTCTATCGGTTTTTCCATTTGGAGTGAAGGGTATTTTTTCAATCCGTACAAAGGCTGCCGGAATCATGTAGTCCGGAACATGAAGCTTCAGATAATCCCGGATAGACTTAATCGAAACAGGTTTATCTTGAGATAAGACATAATACGCGACGAGCTGTTTTCTTCCGGGCTCATCCTCTCGAAGCATCGCGACAGACTCTCTTATACCTTCAATACTGCGTAGCAAAGTCTCTATCTCGCCAAGCTCAACCCTGAATCCCCTAATTTTTACCTGAAAATCTCTTCGGCTTAGAAATTCAAGATTTCCATCATCGAGAAGTCGCACAATGTCTCCGGTTCGATAAAGCCTGGCTTCTGGATCATTGGAGAGATCGTCGTGAACAAAACGCTCAGCTGTCAAATCCGGCCGATTCAAGTATCCATCAGCCAAACCGACACCGCCGATGAATAATTCGCCCGGATCGCCAGCAGTGACCGATTTTCCCTCTTCATTGAGTATTCTCAGAAACATGTTCTGAACAGGTTTACCAATAGGAGTGTTTTCGTGAAGCCTGTTTGCCTGATTTACCTTATACAGCGTAGCGCAAATAGTGGTTTCCGTTGGGCCATATCCATTGATGATGTGAATTGACGGAACAGCATTGTCAATAGACATCAAGGTTTTTTCAGGAATGGGTTCAACTCCCACTAAAAGGCGTCTCAGCATGCTCTTGCCAGGATTTTTTTCAACCCAATTTTCAAGATCCGAAGCCATGAATGGAGGCAGATAAGCGCTTGTGACTGCATTGTGATAAAGCCATTCCATCAAGCTTGGGCCATCGGATCTGATGTTCTCGGGAACAATGATCAGGGCGCCTCCCTCAATGAGCGGGGAAAAGATTTCATAGACCGATACATCAAAATTGAGGCTGGTCCACCAACTACAAATGTCTCCAGGTCCTACCGGCTGTTTGCTCTGAAAATCTGACAAGAGGTTCAGTACCCCCTTGTGTGTGCAACAAACTCCCTTGGGTCTTCCCGTGGATCCTGATGTAAAAATTACGTAAGCCCGAGAGTTGGATGACATATCTTTCAAGCAAGCGCTATCTGGCGTCGAGAAATCCGGATATTCGTCCAAACATAGAACTAATGTTTTGCTTTCCGGAAAAAGTCCTTTCAGGTTTGATGTTGTAATGACTACAGGTAGGCGGGCATCGTCAAGCATACCAACCAGGCGATCCTTGGGGTAACAGGGATCGAGAGGAACATAGGCGCAACCGGCCTTTAGAATTCCCATGATTGCCACGACTATCAGTGGAGACTTTTCCATTGACACACCAATGATGGCATTGTCACCTATGTCTGACCCACTTAGCTTTTCGGCAAGACCCGACGACATCAGATCCAGCTCTCGATAGCTAAGTCTTTGGCTTTCGGATATTACCGCTATCGAGTCCGGATTCTCTAGGGCACGGCGGCGAAACCTGTCATGAATGCTACCCTCCCAAACACCGGGAGCGAAAGGGCCTGAAAGACTGTAGCCAGGCATGTCGGTTCGACTTTTTTCTGACTGTTTTTGGCTTCCCATTTTATGCTCGGACATGTAACTTCTACCTTGTCTTATGACTTATATCCCATAGGCTCTGAAAGGGTCATTCGGCTTGAATTTAAATGAACATGATGTGCATGTTTGGCGTGTCTTCCTCCCTGAGTTGGAAATGTGGCAAAGAAGCATGGAATCTATCCTTTCAGCGCAGGAAATCAGCTTCTCCAAGAGATTCAAGGACCCTGCAAAGAGGACCCTGTATATACTCAGAAATGGAATCCTGAGATGGCTCATCCATAAATATACCACATTGCTTCCCCAAAACATCGAATTTTGTCGAACAAAATTTGGAAAACCATTCCTAAAAAGTAAGACATGGCCCGGATTCATAAGGTTCAACGTGTCATACTCCCGTGACCGACTGTTGTTGGCATTCAGCCGGAAATATTTTGTAGGAATCGATCTGGAATACAAGAACATCGAATTTCCGGTTGTTGATATAGCGAGCAGGTTCTTTACCGCCGCGGAGGCAAATCTGATCAAAACAGATAATGAAACTGCCCGAATAGCTCTTTTCTTTAAAATATGGGTTCTAAAAGAGGCTTACACCAAAGCGATCGGAAAAGGTTTGTTCCTGCCGCTTGACAGTTTTGAAGTGCCTATTGGTAAGCTTGCTGTCCGCAACAATGTGTCATGTCAAGAAAGTGTTTCACTGGGCCACATTAATAAAGAGTGGTATTTTTACGACATTCCGGTTGATCCCCAATACTGTGCGTGCCTCGTTCTCAATTCTAACTCAGCCATTATCCGAATCTTCGATCTACATTCTTTAGACATGTAACAACCGTTAGATTTATTGAGGGGTTATCACGCTAATTGATAGCCGTGAGGCTTCTGGGGTTTAACAGAATTTCAACCCATAACATGAGTCAATGGTTTTTGTTCATAGCATATCCCACCGAAATAAAGCATATATAATACAAACGCCTTGACCGATGAATAACATATATAATATAATAAGAAGTAAATCAGTATAATGTAGCTAAAAACTATTATATATTCGAGTTGCAGTATGAATAAGAAGGCAGCTTGCATATATAAGTATCCGCTATTATTGTTATAAATAATGCAAACACAATGGCAATGCGGTTTGTGACAATAAAAAGCGGGGTAGTTTTAGTGCGATATGGCTCCAGGCTCTACGGTTTTACCGGTTTGCGTTTGCCGTGATCAGTGGTCCATGGAGTTGAGAGGGGTGTCATGGATTGTCCGACGACAGAGGTTTTCTATACCGAGTCATATCGCCATGAGAATTTGTTGGTATTTTTAAAACATATACGACTGTCAAGCCGTACAGCCGGGGTCTTCTGGTCAATTATCCTGACGCAAGCCTTAAAACAGGCGATAAGCCGAAGCGACTGCACTCTTTCTTGCCGTGGATAGTTAAGGCGTTGCTCAGGGGACGGTCCAGTCAAAGGCCGCATCGGTGTATGGAGTAAAATTTGGGCTTTCGCATCTCAAAAAGCCTCGCGGCTCTCTTCCTGTCTTCTCTGGCGCTAATTTTCCTGTCTGCCTGTTCCTCGCCTCTGGGGAAACCCCTGCTTGAATATCTGTCTCCCGCCAAATCTAAATCCTCGTCCGAGCAAGCCGCCAATATGCCTCCAGCCCCGTTCGTGCCCCCAGGAATAGGACCTCCGCCCGAAGGCAAACTCGAAGTCACCTTGTCGGAAGCCATAATAACCGGAATGTCGAATAACAAGGCATTCGAGGTTCAAAAATTCAAGCCTCCAATAACGAGCCTGGCGGAGGACGTGGCCCGGTCTACTTTTGACCCGGTAGCCAAAACAAATGTCGAAACGGCACGAAACAAGACTGACCAGGTAGGGGCGAGTCGAAGTTTCAAGGCCACGACATCGGTAACAGAGTTGTTGCCAACGGGAACAACCATTGACGTTCTGCTAGGCACAGAATATTCCAAGGGAGAATCACCTACTGAAACAGTTGCTGGAACCACTACAACTACAACAGGGCCGGGCCCTGAGGAGAAATACTGGAAAACATACAGCACTATAAGTGTTAACCAGGCCCTTTTGCAGGGGGCTGGATTGCAGGTCAATCTGGTAAATCTCAGGAAAGCTAGAATTGATACTCAGATTTCGCTGTATGAACTTACTGGTTTGGCCCAAACATTGGCGTCAGAAATAGAAAACGCCTATTGGGAATACTTGCTGGCGATTATGAGGGTAGATATTCAGGAGCGAGGTTTGGCGCTTTCTAGCCGTCTGGTGCGGGAGACCAGGCAACGAATTGCTGCAGGAGAAAAAGCTGAGTATGAAATTTTTTCCTTCCAGGCTCAGGAATCCTCCACACGCCAGGCATTGGTCGATGCGAAGAGCCTTCTCGAAAAAACCAGGCTGCGCCTGTTAAAACTTGTAAGTCCGCCCAGTGATGACATCTGGAATCGCAAAATAGCCCTGTTGACAAAGCCGGACATTCCCAGGGATCCGATTGAAGACATTGCCTCCCACATTCAGGTCGCCATGCGAATGCGGCCAGATTTGAATCAGGCAAGGTTGGAGGAGCAGAAAGGCACAATCGAGATTGTAAGGACAAAAAACGGTTTGTTACCGAAACTCGACGCGTTACTGTTGCTTGGCAGGACAGGTTATGCAAGAAATTTCGACCTATCCATTCAGGATTACGGTATGGGTGGTGGTGGTCTGGATTATATTGCGCGCCTGCAATTCGAGTTCCCCCCGATCAATAGAAAGGCCAAAGCGGAATTCAATGCTTCCGTGCTGGAACTGGCCAAGACTCGTCAAGCCATTGATAACCTGGTACAACTTGCCCAGCAGGATGTCCTTTTGGCATACGTGGAGCTCAAGAGGGCAAAAGAACAGATCAAGCTTTCCGCTGAAACCATCAAATACCAGATAGCAAAACGCGACGCCGAAATTGAAAAATATAGACTTGGGACGGCAAATGCTTTTACAGTTGCTCTGGCTGAAAGAGAGACAATCGCCAGTCAGCTATCCGCCGCTCAGTCTCGAATTGATTATCTCAAAGGTTTGACGGCATTTTATGTAGCGGATGGATCCCTCCTGGCCCGAAGGGGGATAGGGGTCATTGTTCCTGGTCATTAAAATATTACAATATTATTACGTGGGAGGTTACAGCACATGAGATTACTGTCATTGGTGATACTAACTTGCCTGTCATGTGTTACCGCAGGATATGCCCTCGACATTCGGGGCCCATACCTGACCGGTCTTGAATCTGGAGAGGCTACGATAGTAGTTCATACAGACGAAGATGTGGAAGCGGTTATTGAATATGAAGACAGGAAGAATAAGAATCTTTCGCAAAAGAAGGCTTCACCTGCGGGTGGACGTCATATATTCAATATTGAGGGACTAACGCCTGGAACCGAATACACTTACAGAATCCTGTTCAAGGACAACACCGGAAATTTTGTCGATCAATCAAAACAAACCAATACATTTTCTACACCACCTCAGAATCTTGATGAGTTTTCATTCATAGCTTACGGAGATTCACGTGATTCGAGCAAAAAACCCAAGAGACACGAGTTGATAGCCTCACAGTTTCTTAAATACAAACCCCTTTTCATCATAAGCACCGGAGACATTCTTCTGGGGGGGAAGTCGGCGACGGCTTCGGCGTTCAACGATGATTGGACGCTCAATTTTTTCAGGCCGCTCCGGAATGTCATTAACAGTGTTCCATATCTTGTTAGCGCGGGAAATCATGAACTGGATTCTCCGGAGGCTGAACAAGGCTTCAGGCAGGTTTTCCCAACGCTCAAAGAATCGTTCAACTATTCTTTCAGGTACGGGCGCACGAGTTTTATCGTACTGAATACGCCCAATCGAATGAAAGAGTTTCAGAGTCAAAAACAGTGGTTTATCAAAGAATTGGAGAAGGCCGGTAACGCGGACTGGCGCGTTGTGTTCCTGCATGTGTCTCCGTTCACCAACGGCAAATACCTCAAAAACTCATGGACATTAGATGGCAGGGAAGATTTTCTCAAGACATGTGTAGAAAATAAGGTTGATTTGGTATTTTCCGGTCACGATCACAGCTATCAGCGTTTCCATCCTTTGAGGTTTTCTGATAATGATTCTCATGCGGTTTTGTTTGTAGTTACCGGCCTGGCCGGCACGAATGCGTACAAGGCTGAGCCTGGCGAGTTCACAGCTCAGGCGGTTAACAACACGGATCACTTTTGTGTCGTCAACGTTACTCATGACAGGCTGAGCCTTAAAGCGTACAACAATAATAATCAGTTGATAGACGAAGCCATGTTGTCAAAAGGTGAGATAAATCTTGGAAAGGTTTGGCAATCTGTTACAATGGAAAGCAGCCGGGGGCAATAGCGCCGGTTTTACAGAATTCTGGAGAGAGTTATTTCAGTAACAAACAAGGGAGTTGTCAGTGAAAAAAATTGCCGTATTCATGTTCATTGACGCTATGGGTTGGGAGATAGTCAAGAACAGGGATTTCCTGAAGGATTTGCTACCTCACCGATACCGGGTAGGGATGCAGTTTGGCTATTCGTGTACTGCCATACCGACTATTCTGTCCGGCGAAAAACCTACTGTTCACAAACACCTCAGTTTCTACTATTACGCTCCGGACAAATCCCCATTCAAGATGTTCAAATACATGGGGTTGGGAATTTTGCCCTCCAGCATTGCTGACCGTTGGAGGGTGCGCCACACCCTGTCCAAGTTTGTTGCAAAATATTATGGTTTTACCGGCTACTTTGAAATGTACGCCATGCCTTTCAATCGGATATCTTATTTCGATTACATAGAAAAAACTGACCTCTTTGTTCCGGGTGGTTTAAGCCCTGTGAAAAACCTTGCGGATACGCTTGAGGAAAAGAGAATTCCTTACCATATATCGAACTGGAGATTGCCGGAGTTTCAGAATATTGAAGCGCTTATTCAGGACGTGAAAAAGGGTGAAATCAATTTTGCATTTCTATACACCGCCGCGATGGATGGCCTGCTTCATAGGGTTACTAAAGATGGACCTGAAATCACCACCAAAATGAACTGGTATGAAGATCACATCCGTCGCTTGTTTAAGGAGCTTGAGGCAAACTACGATGATATTCACCTGGCGGTGTTTTCTGATCACGGGATGACCACTTTGACAGAAGTTGTTGATGTCAAGACGCCGATCGAAAAACTGGGTTACAAGTTTGGAAAGGACTATGTGGCTGTTTACGACTCAACCATGGTAAGGCTCTGGTTCTTGAACGACACGGCAAAAAAGTCTATTCATGAAGCGCTCCTGAAAGTGCCTTATTCCCATGTCCTCAATGATGAAGAGTTAAAGAGATACAATATCAATTTTCCGGACAACATGTATGGGGAGACTATTTTACTCATGGATCCGGGTTTTCAGATTGCTCCCAGCGATATGGGGCTGAAAGCGCTTCCGGGAATGCATGGCTTCGCGCCGGAACACGAGGATTCTTTCGCCGCCTTGCTGAGTTCAGAAGAAGTCAACATTGACCTGAAATGCGTTGATGACTATTTTCGGTTAATGACACAAAAAATGGACAGCCTTTGATGAGCCCTCGCAAATTGTCATTAATAGTGGGCAAGAGTGTATAACCTCATGGCTCCATGTTTTTGGTTCGAGCGAAAAAACTTGATGGCGCCCGTTCAGTTTTCCAGTATTATGAGTGAAAATGCATTCATCATCTTCTTGGGATGTTGATGACCGGACGTAAGTTAAATCGCCAGTGGTTATGTTAATAGACACCATATTTTGAGGCGCTAGAAAAAAGGAAGTGCTGACTAATGGAGAGCGCGGCCTTAGAGCAAATAATACAAAGATGCGGCTCTGACTATGTTTCCAAGAGGCTTACTATCCAGGTCGAGCACGCGGCGTCTGTTCTTGGCCCTGGATTGGGATCTTTTCATTTTGAGAATCTTGAATTTGCGTTAAAAGTTTTCGGGAAGGTTCTAAAAATCATCGGTGTCTGGAATCGGGGGTACTTCAACACCACAAACCATAAAATAGTTCACAACAATGTTATTGTCCCCAACCTTCCTGAAGCGTTTGAAGGCCTTAAGATATTACATCTTTCGGACTTGCATCTCGACATTCAGCCTGGCTTTGGCAGTCATCTCGGACGCCTTGTTTCAAGTCAGAAGTTCGATTTATGTCTCATTACTGGCGATTACAGGTTTCATACCCATAGTGATTACTATCCGACATTCAGTGAAATAGAAAAGCTCTCGAAGGACTTGAAGGCCCCTCTTGGCAACTTCGGGATTCTTGGCAATCATGATTTTCTGGAATTCGTTCCAAAACTTGAGCGGCACAACATCAGGATGCTGTTGAATGAGGCTTGTGTCATTGAAAAAAATGGTCAGGAACTCTGGATAATTGGTCTTGATGACGCTCATTTTTATGGGGTTCATGATTATGAAAAGGCCTTTGCGGGAATCCCGGGTAACGCTGCCAAAATATTGATGATACACTCACCTGAGACGCTTGAGGAAGCCTACAGATACGGCTCTGATTTCATTTTGTGCGGACACACGCATGCCGGTCAGTTATGTCTTCCGGGAGGGATTCCAATCTGGATGAATGCCAATTGCCCACGAACCTATTGCAGAGGCGCCTGGACATACAAGGGTATACCTGGCTTTACTTCTGCTGGGGTAGGTAGCTCAGGTCTGCCACTGAGGCTGAATTGTCTACCGGAAATTGTCATCCATCATCTGAAATCTAAAGTTCTGCCATAGTTCGACAGGTAATAATACCGTCAAAAATCTAAATTCGACGTTCCGTATAAAATAACTTGAAGTTCAGTCGATATTTTTTTAGGCTTGTGCAAAAATTGGCGCGAGCTGGAGAACCGAATTGTCCTTCTGGAGTACCAAGAAATCTGACGTTGTGGCTACTGCCGGTGATTTCGAATTAATCAATTCATCACGTGAGTTCCAGAAGGAAATGAGCGCACTCTGGTCAAATATCAGAAAAAATGTTTCGGATGAGGATCTTCCCAGAGCTTTTGTAATGTGTTCCGCGTCCTCAGGAGAAGGATGCACAACTATTACGCTTGGACTGGGAATGTTCGTGACAAGGCATTCCAACAGAAAAACAGTTATTGTTGATACCCAAATGGATAGCCTTTACCTGGCGGATTTGTTATCTGAGCATTATCCTGATTTGTGTATGGAGGAGGAGGCTGAGTATCAGAACATAGGATTCAGGGAATACAGTCTTACGAAAAGAAACCTGTCTTTCGTTCAGATTCTCAACCCGGAAAACCTGACCAACTCGCCAGAAAAGGAATCGAGCTTTCAAACTTTCTTGATGTTTTTAAGGCATCGCTATGATTATATTTTCTTTGATTGTGCCCCGATCCTGGTTTCTCCTATGGCCAATTTTCTGGCAAATCGGTTGGATCATGTAATCCTTGTTGTAAGCGCTTCGAGGCTAAACCAGCGCAAGCTGGTCACTGCGATCAACAACATATCCTGTGACAAGGAAAAACTGCTCGGAGTGGTCATGAACAAGAGGCGACATGTATTGCCTACGTTTATTCACAAACTGATAGGCTGAACGATTCAAGCAGGTTGGACTGGAAGATAGATTTCTGAAGAAAACATGTCCGGTTTTCTCTGTGAACAAAAAGAATCTCTTGACTTTGTCACAGGGGATAACGGGCAAGACCATGTCAGGTGTTATGATTTAGGAGAGGATGCGAGGTCACGGAATGACAAGTATAGAAGAAATGTGCGAAAATCTGGGAATCGACCGGGAAGATGTTGTGGAATTTCTGGGAGTGTTTATTGATTATACGGAAAATGAGGATCTACCGGGTTTAAAATTGGCCATCGACAACAGGGATGTTTCGACAGTACGAAAAAGGGCTCACTCAATCAAAGGCGCGGCTCTAAACTTACAACTCTCCGAAATAGCATCACTGGCCGAACGCATAGAAAAAACAGCTGCAGCGGAAAGTCTCGATGGGGTTGAAGCTATGTATTCGGATATACAGGAACAAATGAATTCAGTCCGGATGTTGTTAGGATAGCGCAGCCAATAGTATTTTTCGTCTGCTGGTTTTTCGTGTCCTTCATGGTCTTGACAGGCTCCGTTTCAGGGTGTTATCCTATGAGATGTTTTGGCGGTGTAGCTCAGTAGGTCAGAGCATGCGGCTCATATCCGCAGTGTCCGGGGTTCAAGTCCCTGCACCGCCACCACGCCGGCCTTGCTCCTAGCCTAATCCTTTTGACTCTCTTTCCGGTTAATGATAATTGGGTTGTAACAAAAAGGGTGTCTCGACAGAGGTTCAGTCAATCAATTTTTTTTCGACATTCTGGTTGCAAGAAGAAATTATGCACTTGATATAGCAGGTATTGCGATCAGGGAGTTAACAGAATTCCCATGAAAGGCGCCACTTTGGTTTCACTAAAATCATTTATCCGGGATGAGCCGATCACAGTGGTTGTTCCTGCATTCAACGAAGAAAAAACCATCAGTTCCGTAGTTCGGGGAATTTTTTTATCTGTTCCTCAAGCCAGGGTTCTTGTGATAGACGACGGTTCAACGGATTCTACTGCGATAGAAGCCAGAGGAGCCGGCGCAGATGTGATATCGCATCCTTTGAACAAAGGGAATGGCGCATGCCTGAAGACTGCCCTCAGGTTTATTCACGGCGGATTTGTAGCTGTTATAGACGCTGATGGACAGCATGATCCGATGGATTTGCCGATACTTCTCAACAAGCTCGATGAGTATGATCTCGTTGTTGGGGCCAGGACTTTTAATAGTGAATCAGGCTCACATCTAAGGAATCTCGGGAATTTTCTCCTGACAGGACTTGCTTCATTTCTTGCGGAACGCCGCATTGCCGACCTGACTTCCGGTTTTAGGGCATTCAAACACGATATAGCGTGCAAGTTCATCCACGTTTACCCCAACGGATACTCTTTTCCTTCTACCAGTACGCTGTGTTTTGTGATGTCAGGGTACAATGTTCAATTCATACCTGTCGAAGTAAAAAAACGTCCATCCGGCACTCACAGTAAACTAAAACCGTTCAGTGATGGGTTCAGGTTTCTGATGTTCATTCTGAGGATCATAACCCTGGCTAATCCTAACAAGATATTTTTCCCGGTCGGATTGGTGATGGTCTTGATGGGTATAGTGATCACAGTGAGAAACCTGATATTGTTCGAGCAATTTAGCAGCGGGGCGGTGCTCTTTCTGGCCGGTGGGACAAACACGATATTTTTCGGTCTTATTCTGGACCAATTCGCGTCATTACGATTGCGCGAACGTGACTAGATCTCTTTGTAAAAAGATCACATGGGGGTAGCATGACCCCATTAGAGATGACAATGACTCAAGATAATGATGTTTGCGGCTATCCCATGATCTTCAAATCCCGGTCTGTTGGCCTACGAAAATAAACAATGTGTGGAATATGCGGAATATTTGATCCTAACACTTCAGGAAAAGTGTCCAGGACTTTGCTGGAGAGCATGAACTCATCCCTGGAGCGCAGGGGGCCCGATGATGAGGGTTACTATGTAAGTGATCATGTGGGCCTTGCAATGAGGCGGCTGAGCATAATTGACCTTAACGGCGGGGCTCAGCCTGTCTCAAATGAAGACGGCACGCTGTGGATAGTCTTCAATGGCGAAATTTATAATTTCATGGAATTGAGAAAAGATCTCATCGAGCTTGGGCACAGGTTCAGAACAGAATCAGACACAGAAGTAATAATACATTTGTATGAAGAAATGGGGGAAAACTGCGTTGATCGTCTCAACGGAATGTTTGCCTTCGGTCTGTGGGATTCAAGAGAGAAAAGATTGCTGCTTGCGAGAGACCGGCTTGGAATCAAACCGTTATTCTACTCCATTACTCAAGACGGGATTCTCTATTTTGGCAGTGAAATAAAGTCGCTGCTGAAAGCGCCGGTTGATCGTAGCCCCGATTATCAGGCGCTTTACGATTACATGTCCCTGATGTATGTCCCTACACCATCGACAGCCTTCAGGAACATAAGGAAAGCTCCTCCAGCCAGCGTCACGCTTTGTTCTTTCCGAGGAATAACCACTAGGACCTATTGGGATATTCCAATCCCTGACATCAACACCACCTACGATTTGAAACGGGATTATGAGACTGAAGTGATTGGCCTGATAGAGCGATCAGTCTCAAGGCAAATGGTATCGGACGTTCCAATAGGCGCTTTTCTAAGCGGGGGGCTCGATTCAACCACCATAGCAGCCGTCATGACCAGGAATCTCAAGTCAAAATTAAAAACTTTCACGATTGGTTTTGATAGAAAAACTTACGATGAATCCTATGAAGCCAGGTTGGTAGCCCAAACATTGGGTTGTGAACATACAGAGCAAATGGTTTCTCCTGACATGGTTGAATCAATTCCAGGGCTGCTCGATTATTTTGACGAACCATTTGCAGATTATTCGGCCATTCCAACTTTTCTGGTATCAAAACTAGCCGTCTCAAGCGTCAAGGTAACCCTTACCGGTGACGGTGGCGATGAAATCTTTGCCGGATATCCAACGCATGTGGCCTACAAAATAAGTAAAATATTCAGGTCACTGCCACAATGGTTGAAGACTCACCTCATTAATCCCCTGGTTTTTGCGCTTCCCGCATCCATGGAACGGATCAGTTTTGACTATAAGGCAAAAAGATTTGTTACAGGCGCTGATCTGCCTTTTGATAGAGGGCACTACTGGTGGAAGGTCATTTTTAACGAAGACCAGAAAAAGGAACTCTTAACACCCGATTTCATAAGATCAGGTTTGCAGGACAGTTTTCATACTTTTGAACGACATTTCAATACGGTAAGACATGCCCATCCGTTAAATCAACTGCTTTATGTGGATGCCAAGACTTTTTTGCTGGATGACAACCTGGTGAAGGTTGATCGTATGACCATGGCAAATTCGCTCGAAGCAAGGGTTCCGCTACTTGATCATGAACTCGTGGAAAAAGTGGCCATGATGCCTCCACATGTTAAAACCAGGCTTCTGCAAACAAAGAGATTGCTTAGAAGGGCAGTGAGCAAATTGCTGCCTCCCAAGATACGCAGAGGCAAGAAGAAGGGGTTTACCCCACCTCTGCCCCATTGGATTAGAGATGAACTCAAGCCGTTGATTACCGACTATTTTTCTCAACGAAGGATTAAGGAAACCGGTATTCTCAACCCCAAGTATTGCGAAAATCTTCTGCGGGACCATTTAAGCGGAAAGAGAGACAATAACAGGGAGATTTGGACAATCCTGGCTCTTTTACGCTGGCTTGAAACCAATCATTGCTGACAGACCTACGTTCACCGTCAACCGCCCATAATCAACGAAACGATCTTTATTTCATCCCCGTCGGATAGTTTTTTGTCGAATGCACACCTCTTGTGATTTACAAAAAAAACCGGCCTGATTTCTACCGGAATATTAATAGACTGGATAACGTCCGAAAGACATCCATCGTCAGAAACCTCCATGAGCGTCTCTCGAGTATAATTCCTAACTATTCCGATGGGTTTTAGGGCAACTTTCAAAAGGTTTCACTGCCAAACCACATTTGCTTCGCTGGACAGGTTTATGTTTTCCAGTGTCCGCCTGTCAGGAATACCCAGCGTACCATCCAGCTTTGCAAGCTGATAAAAGCGTTTTTTCATGCAATCGAAATCGATCTCCACACCTTCGGGCGCGCCATCGGTGGATGGATCAAGAAGGCGTTTGGAAACGAGATCATCCGATGCCCTGATTCCAAACCTGTAGTTCAATAGTCGCTGTAGATAAAAAACTCTCAGGCCGGCGGACATCATATCCTCGACTGTCCAGTCATACCCAGCGGCAAAATTGAATAACCGAACCCATTCAGGAATGGCTATTTCCCTGTCGGCGAACTGGCAAAAGCATGAACTGTTTTCGATAGCGCCAATCTGAACGGCCAACAGCGCTGACTCTGCCTTGTATTCTGACGACATGGGGTTGAGCTCATACTCGAAGCCGATCTCAGGGTAGTAACATGCCCCCATTTCCATAAAGAGCATAGGGTTTGCCGTATGACACGCTCCCCGATGGCTGATTGAATATGTCAACGCAAGCCCATGGCCACCACCACGAGGATCATGCATAGGCGCCTCAAGTCCCTTGGCCGTTGTCAGCCATTCTGACGAGCCACGACCAATCATGTCGGCGGCCCTCAAACTTCCTTGGCTCAACAATTCTCCCAGCTTTGAACTCCTGAAGGCGATCTGAGGCAAAACAACGTCGATGACCGTATCCATATCTGCCCAGTTCAATTCAACCCCATCTGTTTCCAGAACTGTAAGGGCTGATTTCTCAAAAGCCTCCATTGCCCATGCTATGGTTGATCCTGCTGTAATTGTGTCCAGCCCCAAATCATTACAGAGTCTGCCAGCTTTACAGGTAGCCGCCAGGTCCTTCGAACCTAACATGGAACCGAAAGCGGCGATAGTTTCATACTCTGGCCCCGGACCCTTAGGGATGGAAAACGGGCCCTCCGGAATTTCGACAACTCGCTTGCACGCAATTTTGCAAAAAGAACACGCGGCTTTGTTCGTAAGATATTTCTCCGTCAGTGTAGATCCGGTTAACTCCTCAGCCATCTCTTCCCAGAAACTGGATGTAAAATTTTTTATTGGAACATCACCAATGTGAACTCCACCCTCCAGATTTGCCGCAGTGCCATTTTCGTGCAGGACCTGGGATGTGACGGACTCGGTGATCTTGGCGTCAAGTTCACGCCTCAGGGAGTCCAGAGAGTCTGAATCTGCCGGAAAATAGCGCTGGGCTGAGGATTTGACGATAATGGCCTTTAAATTCTTTGATCCCATTACCGCTCCATAGCCGGCGCGGCCAAAAGCATGGTGGCATTCATTCATTATGCAGGCATAATTGACAAGATTTTCACCTGCCTGCCCGATCACTAGTGATCGGGCTTTTTTGCCGTATTTTTTCCCGATGAGAGCAGTGGTTTCAATAACACCCATTCCCCACCATTCCCGGACTGGCAGGACGCTTATCTCATCATCCTCGATCAGGATTATGCCGGGTTCTTCTAATTTGCCCTGCAAGACGATGCCATCAAACCCTGAGTACCTGAGTTCCGGAGCAAAATGCCCTCCGCAGGAGGAATCCCCCCAGTGTCCGGTCAGAGGTGATCTGCCGGCGATTGCGCTGCGTGAGCAACCGGATAACTTCAAGCCAGCAAATGGTCCATTCATAAGAATTAGCAAGGATTCAGGGGCCAATGGTTGGGCTTCAAAAGATCCATATTCCCAGAATATCTTTGCGGCTAATCCGGCTCCCCCAATAAAATTGCGATAATATTGTTCAGGAAGAGTTCTGTGTTCCGCAGTTCCCGCGCTAAGATCCGCCCAAATTATTTTTCCGGTGTTTCCAAACATTTGGGACCATCCATGTCCAAGGGTTATTTCAATATCTTATCAGAGAAGTTAAGGTCATTAAGCGCCTGTTCATATATTATCGCAACCTTCTTAAGTTTGGGGGCCAGCTTTAAAAGGCCTGTCGCGGATCCCTTGACGCGAATCTTCCTCCTAGTAATAGCCATCACAGGGTTTAGTTTGTTGGACCATGATCTGTGCGCATCATCGGCTGAAAGACTCATTGTTAAATCCGGCTCTTCAGAAGGCTTGCCCTGACTCGAGAGAACATTGCCATTCCTGCAGTCAACGTGGAATGAACAATCCGGACCATCTTCAGTGTAGTCAAACCAGATTAACTGATTAACTTTTTTTAACCCCTCCGAAAGTTCAGGGTCCTGTTTAGCCTTTTCAAACAGCTTAAGAAAAGCGGTTATTGGTTCATGCTGGTCTTTCCAGTATTCCATAGAAGGCCTCCCTTTCATCAGATTGCTTTGGTAAACAACATCAACAGATCGGATTCTTCAACATATCTAGGATTGTAAGATATTTGACCATCGCCTGCGGCGAGTTCAACTAGTGGCGCAAGTTGTTCCGAATCAGGCTGGACTCCAAAATCTTTTAGAGTTTCGTTAAGCCCGATGGATTCCTTGAGGCGTCTGACAGCCTGAGCCGCCTTGCTCGCTGCAGTAATCGCATCTTCGCTCTGAATGTCAACACCTAGAGCGTCAGCAATCATAACGTAGCGCTGGTGACTATCCTCAAGATTAAACTCCATCACCCAAGGCAGCATTATGGCATTGGCAATTCCGTGAGGAATTCCGTAAAGCGCGCCGAGCGCATGAGCGGTAGCGTGGGTCGCTCCGGTCATAGTATTACAGAAACACATCCCCGCCATGGTCGCGGCAATTAACATAGCTCCTCTGGCTTCCAAATCCTCGGGCCGCTCTACGGCGACAGGCAGGAACGTGGAAATCAGACGAATGGCGTGAAGTCCCAAAGCGTCTGAAATCGGCTCAGCTCCAACTGAAGTGATACCTTCGATAGCATGTGTCAAAGCATCCATGCCTGTAAATGCGGTGATTTTTGGAGGAAGGGTTGTGGTGAGCTCAGGGTCCAGCATGGCGATGTCTGAATTGCAAAATGGATGAGTAACCGAAAGCTTGGTTTTCGAATCAACATCCAGCACTACCATGGCGTTTGTAACCTCACACCCTGTTCCTGCGGTGGTCGGAAAGGCGATATGCGGGGGAAGAGGCTTGGCGCCCTCCCACAAACCGGCCTGTTCAGCCAATGGCATAAAATCCTCAAGGTTCGAGCCCACCAGAATATTTACGGCCTTGGCGGTATCCATCACGCTCCCACCACCTACAACAACCATGGAATCGGCTCCACTACTCCTGTAATGCTCAGCGCCATCATTGATATTGCTGATCCTGGCGTCCTGCTGGATATTGTCAAAAATACCTGCCAATTTTAGATCGGACTGCGATATCTGCTGGACTATTTTCTCTACAATTCCAGCCTCAGAAAGTCCTTTGTCCGTATAAACCATAACATTACGAGCGCCCAACTGCGAAAGCTCGTACGCAAGTTCCTTTCTGACTCCCGGAGAATAAAGAACCCTCGATCTATTTACCCAACCAAAGAAAGGCTCAAAACTGATGGGTTGATATTTCATGTAATGCCCCCGTTGGTATCTTTGCCGTAATTCGCTACAAAATTTTAATAAGAGGAGTTAACAAGAGACAGCATTCAAAATTGAACCTGATACACTCTGTGCGGATGTTAAAGCTTCTGCTGATACATTTCAAGGTATTTTCAGATATTTTCGGGAACATTTATCAGGGGCGCCCCGTTCCGAGCGGGCGCCCCAACGATTTATTTAATTACCAGGAGAAGGTATGCGGATGAAATCACCAGGCTGATAAGAGTGATTGGAGTTCCATGTTTGAGAAAATCGACGAATGAAATTTTATATCCGGCCTTTTCGGCTATCCCTGTGGTAATAACATTAGCTGAGGCGCCAATAATTGTTCCGTTGCCTCCGAAACATGCTCCGAGGGCCAATGCCCACCATAAAACCCCTGTCTCAGCTCCAGGGATGGATTTGCTAAGTAACGCCACTACCGGCAGCATTGTGGCTGTAAAAGGGATGTTATCGACGATGGCTGACAAGATCGCTGAGGTCCACAATATCAGAAGGATGGCCATAACCAGGTTGCCCGACGAGACATCCTTGAGCCAGTTAGCTACGAACTGCAGTATCCCTGTTTCATCCGCAGCCCCGACTATTACAAAAAGCATTATGAAAAACACCAGTGAGGGCCATTCCACGTCATGCTCGAGTGTATGAACTATGTCAGTTCTGTTGAGGAGCACTATTAGGGCAGCTCCCAGCAGAGCGGCGACGCTGACCTCCATGTGGAAAAAACCATGTAATATGAATAGCAAAATCACGCCGACCAAGACGGTTCCTCCCACAAAGAGGAGCCTCGGGTTGGTGATACGGTATTTTTCTCTCAAAAAAACAATTGTCTTTTCAACATCGTCAATTCTTGCCGAGGAATATTCTTTTCCATAATAATGTTTCGTATAGAATACTTGGGCCACCATGGTTATGATGACAACTGGCGTGAGAGTCAGCAGGAAATCGTTAAAGCTCAGTCCCGCATAAGACCCTATCATTATGTTCGGTGGGTCGCCAATCAGCGTAGCTGTGCCTCCGAAGTTCGACGCCATGATTTCAGGTATCAACAATGCAAATGGCGAAATGCCAAGAACGAGCGCAATTTCTATTGTTACCGGAGTAAGAAGAAGCATTGTTGTGACGTTATCAAGGAATGCGCTCAGGAATGCCGTTACCACGCATAACGAAGCGGCCAGAAGAAAGACACGACCTTTGGAGAGTTGAAATGATTTGTAAGCAAGCCACTGGAATACTCCGGACTCTTTCAGAACCCCTACAATAATCATCATGCCCATTAGCAGGAAAATGACGTTCCAGTCCACAGCTCCCAAGGATTGTTCAAAAGTCAGCAATTGGTAATCATGATTGAAATGTCCAACAGTGTGGGTGATTGTCAGTATGATGGCCGCGCCGATTAGGGCTGCCAATGTGCGGTGAACCAATTCCAGGGAAATAAGAATGTAAACCCCTATAAGAATGGCCAGTGATAGCCAGAAAGCCGGCCCCTGCGTTCTTTGAAGTGTTACGTCAACATGACCGGAAAATTGCCTTTCCCCCGACTTGTTCAATCCCTCATCCGAAATTGTTTTTAGTGATGTTAGCGAAGAGCTCTTGAAGCTGGTTTTTGAAGCTTGTATGGACCATGCGCCTTTTTCTATGGTTTCCGGTGGCGCATGAATGTGAATCAAAAACAAACCGTTTTTCCCTGAATGATGTTTTTTTATTTTAACACTCCCCAGCGCGGTTGTTTCCTGAATGTTGTACTGTTTCCCATCCAGAAAAAGAAGAACTTCGCTTTCTCCCAACGGGTTTCCCCCCGCATCTTCAATCTTGCCCTGAATGATCAAGAGGGCTTTCCCTGACGCGGAATCCTGACTCATGACCGTTTGCGCGGTCCATGCAAGGCCGCAAACGACAACCATGACAATAATTGCCAAACGCTTCATCAAAAACTCCTGTAAAAAGTTAGAGCCATTTGCTTCGTTATTGGGCAATCCTGACAACTTGCATCTGTTCCAGGCTGATTGACCAATACCGATTAATTCCCTGGCGCCAAAATCAGATATCGTTTTAGGCTATTGTGAACGGTTAGCCAATATGAAGGAATTTCATTATCCTGCTTCGCTCCATTGGATTCTCATCATCGAAAAGGATAGCGGAAATAGAATTGAAGATGTCCCCAAGTTTTAACATGCCCACCAGTTTTCCATCCTGCTGAACCGGAACCAGTGTTACTGAATTATCTATCATTATGTCCAATGCTTTCAGTATGCTGTCAGTCGGTGAAACATGGCCTGGAAACGGCTTCACTATGTCCCTGATCGGACGAACAGCGTCTCCGAGATCACATGAACCTTCTTTTCGATCGCAAAGGTGTCTTACATTCTGAAGCAGGTCCGTCAGACGAATTATGCCGATCAGATTGTAATCATTATCAAAAACAAGAGGAGTTGATCTCCCTTGCTCCAGTTTTTCATCCTCTGAAAGAATTCTGAGTAGCATGATAGCGTCCCTGATTTCTGCGTCGGCCCTTAGTTGAGGCCAAGAACCTGGGTTTGACATTAGTTTGGATACGGGAACTGAATGTGGCATTTCCTGAAACCCCTTTCTCTGTGAAACATTTTGATTCAACCTGATTGTCTAAACTGTCACAAATGACATGATAAGGTTTATTTTACTTCAGTCAAGTACAAGCAGTTATAAATTGTGACCAATTTTCAGAAGAGACATAATGAAACAATTGCAGTTCAAAAATGTGGGGATGGTGTCCAAAAGATCACTCTGCGGGAAGCAGCGTTCAGAAAATATACGCCTGAATATCATGGATGCTTGCAGAAACCTGGAAACGAATTGGCCTAAAAAAGGAATCCTCTTAACGTTCCTTCTTTACCTGTAACTTGAATTCTTCCATCTTTAGGGGATTTTGAGCCGCTGGTCCCTCCGGTGGTTCCATGGATGTAACGGACGGACGGATATTAAAAACATTTCTGGGTTTTTCCATAGGTTTGTTTTCAAAAACGGTGTTGGATGCTCCCACTTTTCGCGGGCCAGTTGTAGATCCTGAAGACCCTCTATTTGCATCAGTCGAAACCTCACGAGGTTCGGTCATTTCTGAGATTTCAAATCGTTTAACCTCTCCTTTAAGATCGCTCAGCGATGCGCTCCTCAAAGTCTGTCCCTTCAGATCTATATCGATTGCCAGATTGTAGGAAAGCCCAGGGTTACGGGGATCCTGAAATTCTACCAACAAGAGGTCATTTGAAAGCAAGACCTTCTTGACAGAGGGGTCCGACGAGGAGCTTCCAAGGGTGGCCTGGGGTTGAGGGTTAGGAATTGGATTTTTCATCGGCGCTGGCGCAGGAACAGATTCTACTGTTTTGACCTGTTCTTTTTTGGGTGGTGTCGGCTGCGACTTGACCGAAGGCCGCTTCTGAGCCTTCCTGTCGTCTTCCTGTACGTTTTCTCCGTGATTTTCCCGCGGTATGAGACCTGTTTCCCCCAACGCTATAACCGCCATGTTAGCCTGACGTTCAATCGCATACGTTGGAACCGGAACAGCGCCGAAGTCTATGACGAGCCTTGCGCGGTTTTCAAATTTACCTAAACGGATCTCACTGATTGGCCCCTTTTCAACCCTAATCCTGTTTGATACCTTTCCCAATGCTGTCGAATCAAAATCTACTACCAGTCTGTACGGTTTATCGAACGCAAAAGCGGAATGTTTTCCTAAAACACCGTCAGCTTTTACTACAACCTGTCTCAAGTCCGGAGATATTCGAACACTCGTTATGTAACCCGGCATGGATTCCTGGGCCGGGCATGAGTCAAACAATATGGGTGTAATGGCCAATATTCCAAAAAAAACCAAAAAAAGTTTGCTGGTCATTTTGATCTCTTCACTTGTATCGGTTAAATCACTCACAAATTTACATGTCGTAGTCCTAAACCAGTTTCTTGACAAGGCGCTAAAAAACCAATATGCCATCCTTGCCCCACATTGATATTACCACAGGGCTGTAATTGAGTCAAATCCAATTAATTCAAGCTAATATATCAAAATACTAATGTCATGTGTTGTGAACGCGATCGTTATTCTTGGACTACTGAATTTCTTTGACAACTCAGTACAAAAACAGTTTTAATATTCTTGAGGCTCAGTTTTATTTGTTCTCTGTGCGAATGGATTTTTTCTCATAAGCCCCACAATGACCATATCAACAAGATAGATTGTTTCAGGAAGATGGGCGTTGCGAATCCTGAGTAGTTGTTCAATCCATGAGAATGTCAACGCAACATGTTAAGGCAATAAATTAACCTATAAGTTGAAGGTTTTAGATTTATGAATAAATCTGGATTGAATGTATTGGTCACCATCGATGTTGAAGAGGAAGGCTTGTTCTCGGGTTCTTATCTTGCGGATGCCAATTCTGTGACTAATGTCAAACATCTCTGGAAACTGGATAGCGTTTTTCGAGAGTTTGGGATACCTCCAACGTTGTTGACCAGTTATCAGGTTGCAAAAAACCCTGTATGCAAGGAAACCCTGTCAATTCTAAAGAGTCGGTGGAACGCTGAAATAGGGGCTCATCTACATCATTGGAATACCGACCCGATATTCTTGCAAGACATTAGGCCTCCCGTTCCGTCTGAATTAATCCCCCAAGAGGTACTGAAAGCGAAAACAGAAAATCTGATCAGGGAACTGTTAGACATATCGGTAGATGCGCCGACCAGTTTCCGGATGGGACGGTTCAATTTTGGGCCAAGGATGTTTTCGGTCATAGATGGGTTGGGCATTAAGGTTGACAGCAGCATGGCGCCACTCAGGAGTGAGTATGGGGGACCGGAACATCTCACGGCGCCGAGTGATCCATATCATCCTGATTCGTCAGATCCTTCGAAACCCGGACAATCAAGGATGCTTGAAGTCCCCGTCACAATTAATCCTCTGGTATGTAGCGCTGGAAATATTCTGGAAAAAGCCAGATATGCGGGGCTCATACGTAATGATAGAATTATGGGGATACTGTGCGGAGTCTTGTCGATCCCTGTTCAACCGGCCTGGACAAGTCTGAACGCTTCCAAGGCCGGTGTAGTCTTCCATAGGATGAAAGGCGGACGTTTCGTCACGATTTTTTTCTATTCATCAGAGCTTGCTCCAGGGTTAAATCCTCTTCATTCAACAGAAGAGGCGGTTCAGCGATTTCTGATTAAATTAAGGCGTTTCTTTAACTGGTTGATGGAAAAATACGATGCCAGGTTCATAACACTGTCCCAAGCGCCGCATTATTTTCAATCGAAGTGAAACAGGATTCACGGATTGACGTTTTCTTAATCAGTCGTCGGCCTGCTGGATTCTTGCGAGATCATCTTCCTTACCTATCATGACAAGGACATCGCTAGGTTTAACGACGAAGTCCGGTCCAGGCAGAAAAACGAACTTTGGAGGAACAAGTTCTTTCACTGCAATCACAAATACGCCGAATCGCTCCCTCAATTTTAACGCCAGGAGACTTTTGCCGTGAAAGGAGTCCGGAACCCCCACGTCCATTACCTCAAAATCCTCAGCCAACGGTATAAAATCGAGCAGATTCGGGTTTATAATCTGAGCGGCCACTCTTCTGGCAGTCTCTCTTTCGGGAAAAATGGTTTCTGTCGCTCCTACCGCCCTGAGGATAGTTGCGTGATCTTCGCTGATCGCTTTGGCTCGAATGGCTTTAATTCCAATTTTCTTGAGGTGAAGGGTGCAGAGCACACTAGCCTCCATACTCTCACCAAGGCTGACTACGGCCTCATCAAAATCTTCCCTTACAAGCGAACTCAAGCCTGAAAAATCTCTCGCATCGACTATCATTGCGCGTTGAACAGAATCGGCTATTGCATTGACTCTATCTTCGTCATTATCCAGGGCCAGAACTTCGCATCGATGCGCTAATTCTCTGGCGAGTTCGCTTCCAAACTGTCCTAGGCCAATTATGCAGATAAGCTTCCTGAGACTTTTCATCCAATCATCACCGTCCCTTTGGGATACCTGACGTTAGAGGTAGATTTGGGGATCATCAGCATGACCAACGTCAAAGGTCCTAGCCTACCGATAAACATGGTCAGGATAATCCAAAGCTTTCCGGGGGTTGACAGTTTTGATGTAAGCCCGGTTGAAAGACCGACTGTTCCAAATGCGCTCACCTGTTCAAATACCAGGGCAATACTGTCAACCTTGAGATCCGATTCGGTCGTAAGTAGCGCCAATACACCGAGTATGTTCCAAATTATGGCCACAGTTACCAAAAGGTCTGTCCTTGCGACAAGTTCAGAAGGCAGACGGCGGTCATGCAGATGGACTTCCTTCCTGCCCCTCAAACCTGAAACTAGTCGCGCCCAATAAATTGCCATGGATGAAGTTTTGACTCCACCTGCGCATGAACCAGGCGATCCACCGATAAACATTAATATGATAATGATGAGCAATGAGGCTGAAGGGATCCTGCCTATATCCACCGAGTTGAACCCTGCGGTTCGAGCGCTTACGGACTGAAACAGCGCATTCATGAGTTTTTCCCAGAGTGTCTTTTCATCACTGGTCAGCCCGAATAGCATGATGAGAGCGGTTCCGGAAACAATCAATAGCGCCGAAACAAACAGTACAACCCTTGAATGCAGAGAAAAATTTATTGGGGATTCTGTGGGGTTTGAACGGGTTTTTGAGGCAATGCGCAGGAACAGTTCATAAAAAACCGAATAGCCCAATCCGCCTGCGATGATTAGAAGCATGATGGTGATCATGATTCCCTCACTGTCACGCCACAAAACGATATTTTCAGACGCCAGGGAAAAGCCGGCGTTGCAGAATGCCGAAACAGAATGGAAAAAGGAATAGAACACAACATCAGCAAAGCTATCCAGCCGAGGCGCAAAAAAAAGAATCAGAAAAATCATTCCCAGGCCTTCTATTGCAAATGTCAGCGCCAATATTGTCCAGAAAGCATGTTGAAAACGGGAGCCGATGTCCCTCTGGAAAAAAGTGTCGTGAAGCACTGCAGAGGATTGAAGAGAAAACCGCAGGCCCAGTATCTGAAAAGTCAGAGCAGCGAAGGTCATTATACCGAGGCCGCCAGTCTGAATTAACAGAGCTATCACAACCTGTCCAAAAAAACTGAAATCCTTTCCCGTGTCCAATACTGTGAGGCCTGTAACGCATACGGCTGAAGTCGAGGTGAATAATGCGTCAATGAAACTCACATGGCTGGCGCCTCTCGACCACGGAGCATACAGCAGAACTGCGCCGATCCCGATCACAATCGCAAAGCCCGCAACCACCATGCTTTCCGGAGACGCAAAGGATCTCAGAAAATATTTGACCTGCCTGATATTAATCATGATAATTTGTATTAGATAAAAGAGGCGTATTTGAACCGGGCGTAATGGTTTGTCGGGAACATGCCAGTTCTGACGTTAAAGGTTTGATCATTGAAGTACCTAAATTCATTGCCGTTCTCCGGACAAAAACCTGATACGAGATGCCGGGAAGTATTTCGGCTTTTGTTGGACATTAATTGTTAGTGAATCATCTTTCATGAAACCCGATTTAACATTTCTTACAACGCAGGTCTAGCAAATGGCGCCACGTCTTAACGCCCTGTTGGGAATGGGGTTCCTGATTTTACTCAGCGTAGTATTATCCACTGACAGAAAAAGAATCAACTGGATTCTGGTATGTTGGGGGATA
>CAITZA010000045.1 GCA_903896745.1 uncultured Desulfomonile sp.
AGCTTTGCCTGAAGCTGTAATGGAAGATCTCCCACTTCGTTTAACAGAAATGTCCCACCTTCTGCCAGCTCCACCAGGCCACGTTTGCGACCGCTACACCCTGTGAAAGACCCAGACTCATGACCAAAAAGCTCCGACTCTACAAGCGTTTCAGGTAGAGCGGCGCAATTTATCATAATAAATGGCCCATTTGACCTGTTGGAATTGTCATGTAGGTATCGGGCTAAAAAATCTTTTCCCGAGCCACTCTCACCCAGAAATAACACCACGCTTTCACTGTGAGCAACGAGTAGGGTATCGGATAAAGCCTTTTGCATGGCCGGTGACACGTAGTGATCAGGTTTAGGAACAAATTCTCTTCGGACAAGTTTTCGATCGGTCAGATCACGCGCCATCCCACAAACTCCAGTAACCTTGCCCGAAGGGTCCTTCATCGGCGACCTGATAATGTTAAATACACACTTGCGGTCGTGAATAGTGATATTTTGTTCGGTCTCTATGTTCTCTCCTTGCAAGACTCTGGACTCAAGCTTTTTGGACTGCTTTGAATATGCCTGACCAAAAATGTCTTCGTCGGTTTTCCCTATGACCTGAGATTCATCTGCGCGAAGTTTCTGGAACATCGATGGATTTACATGGGTATAGCGAAGTTCCGTATCCTTGATAAAAATAAAGTCTGGGGCTGTTTCGAAAAGCGTTCTGAACCTCAGTTCACTATTCCTTAAAGCCTTTTCCGCAAGTTTCCTATCGCTCATTTCCTGCTTGAGGTCCCGGTTTAGCGACAGCAGTCTGGCCGTGCGATCCTGAACTTTTTGCTCGAGTTCGTCCTGTGTCTTCTTTAGGGCCTCTTCGACTGTCTTTCTGCCTGAGATATCACGAGAGATACCAAGAATTCCCTCTGAAAGACCGTCCCGATTTCTAAGGAAGGATAAAGTAAGCTCAAGCCAGATTCTCGAGCCGTCTTTTCGAAAACACACAATTTCGTCGGTTCTGATAAATGCGCTTCCATGAGGAGGCAACCCTTGCGGCAACAACTCTTGTTCGAATATTTCCATAAACTTTTTTCTGGATTCAGGAGTCATTGTATCCAGCAGGCTAGCGCCGACCATCTCATCTACCCTATATTGTAACTGGTTCAACACCGATTGGCTCAAGAAGGTGTATTTAAGATCCAGGTCTGCTGTCCATATAACATCTTTCGCAGAGTCAACAAGGGTTCGATAGAGGTTCTCACTTCGAGCTAACTGATTCTCCGCTTCTAGTCGCTTCTTGACCTCATCCTCGAGTTCTTTCTTCTTCCTTAAAATTGTTTCAGCGCTCTTATGAACCAAATCTTCAAGTTCGGCACGTTTGGCGTCTAATTCCTCCTCTGTCCTCTTACGATCGCTTATGTCCATCAACAGGCCAGTAAACCCGACGGGTTTGCCATCTGAAAAAATAGGTCTGGAGTTTACTAGAGCCCAAAATTCGGAACCATCTTTTCGACGCATCCGATATTCAATTGCTCCAGATTTTTCGCCCCGAAACATCCTGTTAATGTCGGTTTTTACCAAATCTCTTGATTCCGGAAAAAAAACATCGTATGCGCTCACACCAGCGGCAAGATCTTCAAGACTGTATCCCGTCAAATCCATGGCTCTCCGGTTTGCGAACATAACCAGCCCTGAAGAATCAACCGCAAAAACGGGTTCCGGCAGTTGATCGACCAATTCACGGAACACGATGTCGCTTCCATCAAAAATTAGTTCTTTGTGGAGTTCGTTCATTTTGAAAAACCTTCTAAAATGAACAGCTTGAGTTCGTTATAAATCTTATCGGCAGATCTTTTTTTAAAATTGTGCGAATGTTTGGCGTAATGTGATAAAAACTTGTTGGTCCAAAAAAAGCGGCTAAATGATCATCTTGAAGAACGTTTTCAACATGCTGAAGAGTCTCTCCTACGGGAATTAACCATTGTGGAAGACAATTCATGCTGAAAAAGGTTTTGTTGTAATTGAGTGAGAGGCTCGTAACCTGATTAAGCCTTATAACCCATGCTATGATACCAAGTCCTATCCTAGAAATCAAGCAAAAATATCATAGGAATTCAACAGTCGCGCTCTTCTGGCTTGCAAGCCAAAAAAACCATGATTACAAATGCATAATAAAAATAATCTGGAATTTATCTGTTGGCCAAGACGCAAAATTGACAGGGAAGTTTTGGTTGACGGAAGAACATACGCTGAGGTAATCTCACTCCCTACGCCAATAAGATTATTAGCCAATGTCTTGATTTAACCTCCGTTAAGGCGACCGGTTAGTTCGTCGGCGTCTCTATAGAGGTTAACAGAGCCATTTGCAGACTCTCAAGCGTTGATGGACGTTCAAAACGGCTTTTACGCCGCACAATTCGGAAATAAGGAGTTAACCTCATGTCTCATCGTTTGACTCGTTTGTCCTGCTGGCCGGCAGTCATGGTTTTGCTGAGCGTGTTTTGCTGTTTCGGACCCGGCCCAAGTCCGGCTTTAGCCGCAGAAAAAGTCATCAAGATAGGCACCCTTTTCCCATTGACCGGACCGGTCGCAACTGCCGGTCAGAGGTGTCAGGCTGCGGTTCAGACCGCTGTTGAGATTATTAATAATAAACATCCCGAGCTGAAGGTTCCGCTAGCGGACCAGGAAGGCATCCTGGATGGGTACAAGATAGTCCTGGTTCATGCGGACAGTCAGGGTAAGCCTGATGTAGGAAAGGCCGAAGCTGAGCGCTTGTTCAACCAGGAAGGCGTATGGGCGATAATCGGCTCTTACAACAGTTCGGTCAGTAAACCCGCCAGCCTCGTTGCTGAACGTATGAAACGGATTTTTATGTGCGGCGCATCGAGCTCAGCGGCCCTGACACAGCGTGACATGAACTTTTTTTTCCGATTGGCCCCTACTGACGAAACCGAGTCGGTTGAATTCGTTGAAGTTTTGAAATGGCTTAACGAAAAGAAGAACGCCAAGATAGAAACTATCGGTCTTATATACGAGAATAGTGAATTTGGTAAGCATGCCGCAGGTGAGGCCAAAAAAGCGGCAAGCGCGGCCGGTTTCAAAGTGACAACTGATGTGCCGTTCAGTCCCGGCGCCACCAATCTGAACAGCGAAGTTCAAACCCTCAAGAATAATAACCCCGACGCGGTTTTTGGCGCCTTGCTGGGAGCGGATTATTCCTTGTGGGTGCGCACCATGAAACAGATGGCATGGGTTCCCAAAATTGCCATTAACTATTGTTCGGGTTACCAGGATCCTGTCATTGCAAAACAGCTTGGGCCCGACGCCGATTTCTTCATGGGATCTACCGCCTACTCTCCGCAGTTCAATGTTCTTATGCCCGCTGTTGAAGACGTAGAAAAGATTTTTAAAACAAAAACAGGTGGTGTCCCGTTTGATGGTGACAGCATACAGGAAGCGGTAGCGATGCTGGTGCTTGCCCAGGCCATACAGAAAGCCGGAGGCCTCGACGCTGAGAAGGTAGCTGAAATCCTACATAACAACACTTGGGATTCTCCTCTTTCTCTTGGCGGAAAAGTAGCATTTGTCAAGGGTGGTCAGAACATAAAAGCCCATAGCGTGGTAACGCAACTTCAGGGCGGCGAATACAAACGCATATTCCCTGAAGAGATGGCCGATACGGAAATAGTGTTCCCGATAAAGCCATGGAATCAGAGATAACTGCGGGTAAATCCTGATTTGACCGGGTCTCCCCGATCTTGCCGGAAATTGTTGGTAACAGGCGCAAGTAACCTTCCTGAGG
>CAITZA010000046.1 GCA_903896745.1 uncultured Desulfomonile sp.
ATTGTTGAAGTTGTGAGCCACGCCGGATGCCATTTCACCGATAGCCTTGAGACGTGTGCCTTCTATAAGCAGTTGCTGCGTCCTTTTCTCTTCCGTGACATCCCTGGAAAAAATGGCTACTTTGCCGACATCTCCATCAGATCCCCTGACAGGATTAATATTGTGGTGAAAGATTCGGTCATTGCTTATATCTTCGAAGCTGACTGGATTACCGGTTTCAACGGCGGCAAGGAAATTCTGACGTCTTGATTCGGAGACTTCTTCAGAAAAAAATTCTGTAGGGCTACGTCCTAATAGCGAGCTTGGGCTTTCGCCTAGCGCTTTGGCGGTAGCCTCATTCATCGCCAGGAGATTACCGCTTTTGTCGAGTAGAACTGCGGCGTCAGAAGACGCGTCCAACAGCGCCTGAATGGTATCCCTGCTATTTCTTAATTCTTTTTCACTATTTTCAATGGACTCAAGAACATGATTGATCTGGTTTGCAACCTTGGTGATCTCATCCGCCCCTTCCACAGTAACCCTGCAATTTTGCTCATTTGATTGTCCAATAGAGCGCAGTTCAGACTCAAGACCCAACAGGCGGGATATGATCATTTTTTCCAAGACCACGAGAGTAACCACCCCAAAAACTCCTGTAATCAAAACCAGAGAAAAAAGCAGATATACAGTCGTCCAGGCGCCGTGCTGGGTTATGTCCCGTTGCATGAGCACCTTAACCGCCAATGAAGGTGATCCGGAAACGTCGTTTATCGTTGTGAAACCAGCTATCTCGGATTCAGAAACAGGGACTACAGTTTTTTCGTAACCTTTGGAAATATTATCAAGAGCTTGAGTGAATCCGGGGTCTGAAGCGGCCGAACTGAGACGCTGCACTGATAGTTCCGCATGCATCCTTTTGGATAACTCTTCAAGTTCGGGCTTGTCCAGATAACGCCCCATGATCAGAACGCCCCTTATCGGGCCGGTATGCTGGCTGTTCAATATGGGTCGTGATGCAACCAGCATCGGACCTTTCGGAACAACAACGATTCCATAAGTCTGACTTTTCTCATGATCATGGGATGTTAGCGCAGGGACTGACAACAGGGCCGCAACATCGTTCGGGTCAAGCTCCTCTGGTTTTGATTCAGCCAAATCAAAGCCCTGCTGATGCCTTATCTTTTTTTCGGTATCGAGAAACATGAGGACGTTTGCGCGAATTATCTGAAATGTCTCATCAGTCAGGTTTTCTTTTATATAGCGTTCGTTGAGATCATCAACAAAAGTGTAGGTGTCATCCCATTGCGCCCAATCGGCCGCTTTCAGGTTCAATGAGGACGCGTCATAGGCCAGCGCGTCAACCACTCGCTCGACATTTTTGATGACATATTTGTTTTCGAGATCAGTAAAGCTTCTGGATATGATAGTGCGAGACACGATGTAAATGGCGCCAGCGAGGGCTAGGGAAGTCGCGCATATTATCAACAGAGTTAATTTTCGCAACGGCAAACTGCTGACCCTTCATGATTCGAGCGTAAGGTTTAGCTCTAATTGTTAGCTGATTTTTACTATTTTATACTCCTTTTTCCAGGATTCAAGCGCCATTTGCAAATAAGTTGTCCGAGGAACTAAATAACGGATTTTGAACTGAGAGCAAATGCTATTCATCGGTTTCTTCAGTCTTACGTCTTGTATGACTGTCTTCGATTTCCAGGGAGACCAGTCTGGCCAACAGTATGGCTGGGAACAACTGACCTATAAGGGCCTGAACCATCGAAAGCGTACAGGCAACGGGGCTAATCGGCGTTATATCTCCAAAACCCACACTGGTCATGGTGATGTAGCTAAAATAAACCAGCCTGGCCATAAGTTTGTGTGAATCATCCTTCAGAGTTAAGATATCCAGGTTGAAGGCTCCAGGATCAAGGATGCAAACAATGAAATATAGATAACCGAACAAAGCGCCAATCAACAAATAAACAGCAATGGAACCCGCTATCCTGTGATGGGTAATAGGGCCTGACTTCCTGAACACATGCATCAGAATCACCGCTATGAGCATACTGGCCAGGACAGCCCTGATCGAGAAATTTGCTATGAGTAGAGTAGAGTGAGGATATACGTGCCCCCAGTAACGAAAGCCAAGACCGATGACGGCTATAAACGCAATAAGCCTCGCCCAGTGGGGGGTTCGGCTGACAGCCATAACTCCAGTTATTAGCACCATTATAAAGACAAGATGCATGAAGAGGCTGCCAACATCAGAATCGACAAATGGATAAATGGCAAAAGTCTCTACAAACAGTATTATCATAAGTCCGGTGAGCCCTATGTCCTCTGCCCAAAACCTCTGAAAAACTTTTGGCTTCATCTGTCGATCTCCACTGTATTCAGCTCTGTAGCTTGATGTGTTAATTCAGCTCAATGTGGGGTTGCCTGGTTCATGATTCGAATGACGGAATCATGTTTGGGACCAAAGAGTCGGTTTGCCTTTTCTATTGTCTTTTCAGGCTGCAACTTATTGTAAAAGAAATGGTTTAGTTCAAAAGAATCCGGCTGCATCGCTATGGCCCTGGAGACTTCTTTTGCCGTGTACCAGACTGATTGTTCCTTTTGAAGGAACCTGTCAACATAAAAATCAAACAATCTGGCAATGCATAAAGCAGAGTAGACATTTGCCTGATCGCCCCTGAACTGATAAAAACGTCCACCCTCGGAATCGTAGGCATAGCCGACTTTAAGCCAGCTAAAAGCAACGACTTCGTCCACTATTGTCTTGTTGAATCCCCCTGTAGATATCCCGGCAACGCTTATGTCAGACTTGCGGTCAATGCCATCCTCCATTGATTGCCTGGCAAGAGCAACTTTGGCCAGTTCACGACTGATTGGTCCTGGATAGTCTGAAGAATGCAACCTGGTAGTCAGGTTTTTCAGGTAGGTTTCAAAGTAATTCCTATGGGCGTCTGCAGAGCAAACAACCGGCATAACCAGTAAAGCAACAATTGTTAATAAACGCAAATTGTTCCATTCTTTTATTGTGATATTAGCGCATTTAATGACCGTTTTCATTCAATAAAACGGTGTTCTTTTGCACACCAGAGTTCTTGCGAATCTGGAAGCCTGCTTAATTAACCAATCCAGGATGTTATGTCAAGTTGTACCTGTCAGTAGTGATATAATACCTCATATCTACCGGGTTTAAGGGCTGTTTCATGTCATATTATTACTTATGTGGCCGGATTTTGCCCGAACGCGCTTCTAATAATATCCTCACGCAATTTTAATAAAAGGCTGCCACAATTTTAGCGTCAGGTTTAACCAGGGGCTTTTGCGCCAATGGTGAAAGACGTGAGATTACGGTATCGGGAGTAAAATGTATTTGTTAAGAATTTTGGCGCAGTCCAGGAAGGAAGCTATTCATGACGCCAGGGCGCTTGTTGAAAGTCAAAGTACCACAGCGACAAGCAAGTCTGAATTAATTACTAATCTACGGAAGATTTTTTATTCGGTTCAGTATTGCTCGGAATTGGGACGCAATCCTTTTGAAAGAAGCTATTATATGGTAGTTTGCGAACAAATTGAGCATCACATTACGATGATAGCAGAGGATCGATCAAATGCTGCTTGAGCAAAGCCGATTTATAAAAGACACTGTTCCAAATCAGCAAAAGCGGCGCTGCAATTTTTATCTGTCAGAACCTGAATACCGTGCGCTGAAGAACCTCGCCTACAGTCATGGGAATTCTGTTGATGAGGAAATTGAACACGCTGTTGATATATGGCGTAAGAACCGGAGATCCGAGACAGAACTTGATGTTTGGTCAAAAACCGAACATAAATTCCAATGCTTTCATGATGCCGTGGAAATGAGCTCATGCTCGGAATATAACCCAGACCTCATTGAGGCAGCTATACGGCGTCATATTCATGACTTCGACATAAAATCTGAATTTCAGAATTATGGTTGTCGCTTTGAGGAAACCCAGATTGTTACGCTTAAAATAGACGCGTCAACCGCTGACAGGATTTGGTCTCTAAAACGGACCAGTGGCGCAAGTTTAAGTTGCTTCGTCAACGATGCCATAAAACAGTATAACCGGCGTTTTGGTAAACTACGCAACGAATCGGAAGGGAACATTTCTGAAATTGCCCCTTCATTAAAGCAGTCCCCAAGGAATCGGATTTCGGATTCGAGAACCCTCCATATCCATTTGAACAGCCATGATATTAATGAGTTGCGCAACAATATGCAATTGGAACAAAAGGACGTTGAGCGGGCTATAATGTCAATAATTAACTGGAAAGTGACAAAAGCGTTCCCATCACAAATCCATGGATATTGAATTTAGACGAGAGCATCTGGATCAAGGTGATGTAAATTCATATACAAATCTTTTTGGGGGATGGGATGAGACCGAAAAGGCTGGTCGGAGTGAGCCATTGTTGATCCTCATTCAATATGTTAAGGTGTTTTTTGGAGAATGAGCACATCTGGAGACCTTAACGGAATTGATTTCAAGTCACGCATACAGGTATGTCAAGGGCTATGCGATGGTCCTTGCGGCAACTCTGATCTGGTCAGGAAATTTTATAGTAGCCCGAATTCTTCACGACTCGATTTCTCCTGTAACGATAGTGGTTTTACGTTCGGCGATAGCAATATTCGTGCTGGCGCCTTTCGTAACCCGCTCGCTTTATTTCGAAGCTCATCTGATCCGAAAACACGTTGCGTATCTTGCCGTGACAGCGTTTTTGGGAATGACGATGTGCAACACGCTGGTCTACGTGGCGGCTGCGTCATCCAAGGCGGTGAATCTAACCCTCATAGCTATATGCTCTCCAATTTTTACGATCATATTTGCAAGGATATTTCTGAAAGATTCCCTGACGGTTAACAGGATAGCAAGTCTCATGATTGCGTCATCCGGGGTGGTCTATCTTGTCACAAATGGCAATTTGTCGAGTCTTGGGAATTTAAGTTTTAATCCCGGAGACATCTGGATGCTTGGCCAAGCCTCCTCTTTTGCGCTTTACAGCATACTCGTACAGAAAAGGCCCTTGGAGCTGAGTCCGCTTCCTTTCCTTTTTTCACTTTTTGTTTTGGGAATGCTGTTTCTGTTACCGTGGTTTGGTTGGGAGCTATTGACAGCCAACAAGACCGAATTTTCCCCATCCACATTCTGGGCAATTATCTATCTTGGTGTGGGTCCGTCTGTATTGGCCTACATGAGCTGGAACAAATCCGTAGCATTGATCGGACCATCTCGCGCTTCGTTTGTATATTATTGTCTTCCACTGTTCAGCGGAATTGAAGCGCTATTCCTACTGGATGAACATATAACAACCTCTCATGTGATTAGCGGGGCTCTAATCCTCACCGGGGTGATCCTGTCAGCCCGAGATTGATTTTCCGATTTTGATGGAGACCTACTGATTTGAGGTTGGAGTCTGCAAAATTTCTTGAAGCGGCATGAACCGAAGTATTTCAACAACTGCGCTAAGAGGCGCACAAAAGCTTCTGACGTTGAATCAAATCGTTTATCATTTCAACAACCCTGCTAAAATCTATTGGTTTTTCCAGAACCCCATCGATACCACAATCCGAAATTTTATCAGGTTCCAATGATTGTCCTCCCCATCCTGTCAGGAGTATGAACGGGGTTTTAGGCATCCCTCTCTTCTCACAAATCGACTTTATGGCGCTGCCAACCTCCCATCCAGTCATTCCGGGCATTCCCAAGTCAGAAATGATGACATCTATATGTTGGCCCAGGAATATTTCTATACCTTTCTCTCCAGAGTTTGCCGTGAAAACCTTTTGATCATGCGCTGTCAAAAGGTCGTTAAGAATCAATAAGATGGTTTCAGTATCATCAATTATCAGTATGTCAAGATTTTGGGAGGCAATGGCTTTTGTATAAACCGACTCCACATCATTAATTTGACTGGAAAGTGGAATTCGAATGACAAAGCTTGTCCCTTTTCCTATTTCGCTCTGGACAGAAATGGCGCCACCGTGTCTTTTAACAATGCCATGGGTGACAGCCAGACCTAGCCCTGTGCCTGATGGCCCCTTGGTGCTCCAGAAGGGATCAAACATTTTACTGAAATCGTCCGGATGAATTCCCGTTCCGGTATCCTGGATCTCAAGGATCACCTGACTCTCCCTGATAGCGGTAGAAATGGTTATGGCGCCGCCGGACGGCATGGCCTCGACAGAATTCTTGATCATATTCAACAGGACTTCGAAGAGCTCGCCGTCATTGCCTTTTATGAAGCAACCATCCACAAGCGTAGGGCGCATGTCGATGTTGATTCCCATGCGTTCCGGATTTGTTCTCCATAGCGGTCTGCTCATTTCAATAGATCGTTTGACTATTTCGGACAAATCAAAGGTTTTTAATTCAGAATCGTCTTTTCTGGCTCTAATTTTTGCAAAACTCTGGAGTCTTTTTACTGTTTCGGAGCCTAGTTGGGCAGAATCATGCAATCGTTGAATGGCGACTTTTGCCTTGGCGTGGTCATTATTTTCCAGGTTGGTTAATGCAAGCTCTGCGCTTCCGACAATTATCTGGAGCAGGTTATTGAAGTTGTGGGCTACTCCGGAAGCCAGTTCCCCTATAGCCCTGAGACGTTCAGTTCTGGCGTTTGTCTCTTCGGCCCTCTTGATGTCGGTAACGTCAGTCATGAAATTGAGCGTTGCGGGCTCATCTGCCCAAGAAATACCAACTGAGTTTGTCTGCGCCCACAGAAAGCTTCCGTCTTTTCGAAGAATTCGGAAGGCGCCCAAAGGCTCTCTTTCTTTGGATTCAGTGGCGCCTATTCCAGAGGCCCGTTCCCTGTCATCTGGATGAATCATGTTTTTGAAGAGCTGTAATTTAAGCTCATCGCTGGAATATCCCAGGAGCTCGGGGGCTCTGGGGTTAAAAAATTTGAAGTAACCGCTCTGAATTACGAATATGGCCTCCTGAGCGTTATCAACCAGTAGACGGTATTTTTCCTCGGAATCCCTTATTAACTCTTCAGAGACTTTCTGGTCAGTGATGTCAAAAATTACTCCATCTATATATCCATCTCTTGCGTTTCGTTCAGTCCCTGAACTGCCGTAGTTAATACACCATCTGATTTTTCCTGATTTGGTCTGAATTCTATAACTGATCTCAAAAGACCGGTTGTCACGAATAGCATTTGAAATTATCATGCTTACAAAATTCCTGTCCTCCGAGACAACCAGAGTTTCGAGGGGATAATTCATTGGCATGGTCAATTCGTTGTCGTAATATCCGGTAATCTGTTCGAGGCGTTTGTTAAAGAATTTAATGGAACGGGCTGAAGGCCAGAATCGGTAGACTATCCCGGGAATATTTTCGGACAATGATCTGTACGCGTCCTCGCTGAATCTAAGCGCGCCTTCAATTCTTCTCCTCTCCACCACTTCGCTCAGCAGTTCTTCGTTAACTTTTGCAATTTCAGCGGTCCGTTGTTCAACCCTTTGCTCAAGTTCATCGCGAGCCCCTACCAAGTCATGTTCTATCTGTTTCCTCCAGTCAATTTCACCCCTTAACTCTTCTATGAGATCATGTCTTTCAAAGCGCAGAGTCAACATCTCGGCATAGGTCGAATGAATGTTTCGGCCTGAAAGAGCCATTATTGATCCGTACATTAACAGCAAGCCGCCAACAGTCAGATTATAACTACCACCCCGGTAAAAAAATTGTCCGGCCAACGGAAGCAAGGCCACAAAAATGTTCTGCAGGTATTCGTTGGTTGGGGAATACAGAGCCACCCCACCTGCGACAATCCCTCCCACAAAGATGATCATGAATATCTGGAGGTGAAGGAAGTTCTCTGGAAATAGAAAAATAGCCGCATATCCCCATAATAAGCCACCGAACAGTGTTACAGCCTGGTGCTTGCGCCCCCAGGGAAATATATCCCGCCCTGTCGGCTGTATTCTTCTGAAACCGGTAACCACTTGTCTATGGAGGGCAAAATGCACCCAGTAAAGTAGGGTCCAAACGATGAGGCTGAAGTGTGGCTCAGCCTGCCATAGGGCAGCGGCGAGGATTATCGCTCCAGTAGAGGCCGCAAGACCCCCTAATGAAGATTGGTTACAAATTTGGGATATTTGAGCGCAACGAAGCCTCTCCTCATCCGACAGGGGCTCATGAGTAACACTTCCTGAAGTTTTTAAATCTTCAAGCGCCATACATTTCCCGATCAACTCGAAATGAGAAAAGTATTTCAATACAAACTTACATAAGGGTTTTATGTCAAGCTTTATGTTGGGCGGAATTAATTGTTTTGTATCTAACCGGTTATAATATTCGTCTATCCTGTTGAGACGCAAGTAAACATTTTCGGGAAAAAATCCTTTACGATACGCAAGGCAAAGTGGTAATTTGACCAAAGTAAGGCAGCAAAATAAAACCCGCATGATCTGGGTCTTTTAACCCTTATCATGTTAGGCGTTATCAGTCAGTTTTTAAACTCTTGGTCTTTCCTCTATAAAAAAACTGTTTTCAGCCTTTTTAATATTTTTTTCCAAGTTTTTGCTCTACTAGCCGTTTTCTCTAGTTGGGTCTGGTTCAGGACGGGCGTTTGCCTGTCGAACAGGTTCTTCGGTGGTGACATTTTTGATCGATCGTAAACAGAGACTTCTTTGATTTCTGTTTTACACCATAAGTCGCTAATCATCTGTCGATTCTTTCGTGAATGGAGTAGGATAACATGGAATTAAAGGGTATAGGCTTTGAGATCACGGAGAAAATGTCGGGTTGGATTGGAGTTGGCCAATCAAATTTCCAGGATGGAGAGTCTTTCGGAAAAGCGCACAACACCCCTTGCAGTTTCAGTGTAAAAATTGAAATCGATGACCTGGAGAGTTTCTTCAAACTGACACACCATGAGGCCAAACTGACCGGAACCGTCGATTATGCTCCGCTAGGCCATAACATGGTGATAGAAAAAGGTAGATTCAACCTGTTCAGCCTTGACTGTGACAGCGGCGACAGGCGCATGGTTTATGAATTTGTTTTCACCGCAAAGGATGGGGAACTTTACTGTTTGCATGGGTACAAGGAGGTCAAGGATAACTCTGGATTTGACTCACCCTCGGACATGACCACGCTTTTCACCAAATTGTATCGCGGTGGGAACGATCGGGAAGAATTGTATGCGTCTGGAATGTTGTTTTTTGATTTTAATGACGCTCCCGAATTTCTGGCATCCATGAAGGTTACAAATGCCAATTCGTTGATCGATAAGATTGCAGCCTATGCGGCGTTTACTTCGTTTGCGTATGGGGCTCTGAGAAATGAATATTTTTCCAAGGTCATGCCACATTACCTCACAGAATATGAAAACCTTGTATTAAATGGGGCTCTGTCGGATTCGCAGTCTGAACAGAAATCTTTTTTTATGGTTAGCGGGGTTCATGACAAGGGTTTTCCATGGGGGGACCCTCAACCCTTTTCCGATCTTTCACTCATAATAGGAGATTTGTCTGGCAAGCATGACAAATACTGTATTTCCGACATGTTCCTGGATGGCTTGGAAATGGACGTGGAAAAAGGCTCATATACTTACAATGGCCCGGTTTTCCAACTCATTTCCGGGTATGCCACCTCTTTTAGCAGAATGCGTCGCAAAACCAGTGAACTCTTGGAGTGTCACGCAGAAATTGAGATACGGTTCAGGGCCCGTCCCCAGGCCTTAACTCCCCTACCGTTTATCGAATCAGGAACTTTTCGGGCTCGTGTTGCCCTAGCAATCAAGGAGTTTTTAAGCAATATCCTTCCTTCCTCTTTTCTACCGGGAATTTTTATCACTCCGCATGAGGTAAAAATTCTATCGGGAAAAATAACGATTACTGGAGGCAAAGGCTCAAGAGATTATTCGATCGAGCCTGCCAGGACCTTTGGGGAAGCGGAAAGATCCACTATCTCCATAGTCAAGGAACCCACTTTGTACTATCACTACATCTGCGCAATAGACCCTGCAAGAAAGTCTTCACGTGTTCAGATTGAATCCAGGACCATGCGGAACGATCGAAGTCGCTGGATCAAGGACAAGTTGGACGCTCTGGTAGGTGGCATAGCAACGAGGCTGGCATCAATAGAAATTCATCTCCGGGATGGCATGGTCAGTGTCAACAGGCTGAAGGCGCCAGGCATCTCAAAAAAGGGTGTTCCCAGATTTGAAAAAATCGGCTCACCAGTGCTTCAGATTAGTAACGATCATCTCAGGACAGGGGTTCTGCAAAGAAATATTGTGAAGGTTAGGCTCCCCAATGATGACTACATGCTAGGGCTCGAAGAAAACATGAACCAGATGAGACTTGAGGCCATTGGTTCCGAGAAAGTCTGCAGTGTAGCTTCAATCAAAGGTGAATATCGCTTTGAGAACTTGAGGAAGGCTCTTGATTCATCGGGTTTTTGGAAATTGCTTGATTCAAGTCTGAAAACATCCGGCAAGCCGGCTGATCAATTCCTCATCACAATAAAACCTAATTTCATGTTTGCCTACAATAAAAATGACAGAACTACGTTTACGGACCCTGACCTGGTCAAAGAACTGGTGAGATTGATACGGTCCAGCGAGAGAGGCTATTCGAACATAGCAGTGGTAGAATCGCATAGCACCTATGGGGAATATTACGATAGGCGAAGCGTCAGGGAAGTAGCTCAATACCTTGGTTACGATATAGACAATGGCAGCGGGTACAGGGTAGTAGACCTAACCAGGGAATCTTTCACAACCAGATACCTTGGAAGTTATCTGGGTATACACAGAGTTCCCGACACATGGGGGAACGCCGATTTCAGGATATCCTTCGCAAAAAATAAAACTCACGCATATGCCAACTACACCCTAACGTTAAAGAATATTTACGGAGCGTTAGCATTGCCCAACAAATTCAGGGAGTATCACTGTGATAGGGACATTTATCACTCTACAATCGAATACCTACGAGCGTGTCCAGTCCATTTCGGTTTAATAGATGCGCATGAGAGCGCAGATGGGCCTTTTGGCATATTCGCCGATCCGGAACCAAATCCTACGAAAACTATCATCGGTGGAGAAGACCTTGTCGCTGTTGACTGGGTTGGCGCGTCAAAAATGGGTATTGACCCTATGCTCAGCAATTATATGAAGTTTGCGGTAGATGCTTTTGGAAAGCCTGAAATTGAACTGATTGGCGATCCCAGACCATACTACCCATGGCTAAACGTCCCCAATGCCATGACTTTTCTGGTCAAAGGGCTGGACATCAACCATTACATCGGAAATCTCATTTACAAAACAACCTCCTATATGGACGAAACTCAGTTTACACATAAAGATCAGTCAGTTGGGATGGTTGTCGCCAGAAAGATACTGAAGCCTGTCCAGGAAATCATTTTCCTGCCTTCAAGCGGCAAGCCTACCTTGGGCTCCAAAATTCTGTGTTCATTTTTCAAGTGGTTAGCCAAATAGGATCATAAGCCTGCCGTCTTGACATCTGGAAGCCGGCCCCAAGTATTCCTGTCTGCAATTTGCCCTCGTGATGGGGGTAAACCGAAATAGTGGTATGCCTCGGTCGAAAAACTCGTTCCATTTTTCGACCGACGCCCATAATGCCGCAGTTTTCATGTTTCCTTCATAAAATGTCATTATTGAAAAAAAAGGCCAAACTTAAGGGGGAATTTATCAGAGAAAAGATTGACTGTCAAAACGGATGTGTCATATTATAAGGACATATTCGTAACGCTCCGAGCGTTAATACGACTACCTGGACAGAACAGGCGTCGATAAATGCAACATTCTAATTCAAAGGCGGCCATGTGTCATATTTGCATGACACATTCACGAGTCGATTTTAAGGCGCAGTCGATAACTCTTTGTTGTCAAGTTTATTTCATTCATAGAGCGGCAGAGGCGCTGTCTCAGGATTACTTACAGGGTAATACGACAGGGCTTGAACCCTTTCTTATTTTTTCAGGAAATATTGACTACTAATTGGGGGAGGAAGCAATTGTTACTCACGAAATTGAACAATAATGGAAGCAGAGCAGCCGGATCTATTTTCAGCGATTGTGATTTCTCTACTCCTGTTCTAATCTTGAAATGTTTTGAAGATTCCTATATTGGCCTCGGGATAGTCAGGAGTTTAGGCAGACTTGGTGTTCCTGTGTATTCAGTTGTGAATGACACCCGGGCGCCGGCCAATTTTTCCAGGTATGGCAAGACTTTTTGCTTCCCGAATCTTACGGACCGTACCAATGACGTGCAATTGCTTGAATATCTGGCTGAAGTTGCAGACAAACTTGGGCGTAAATCTGTTTTAATCCCAACCACTGATCTTTATGCCAGATTTGTTTCCAGGCAGCGAACCATTCTCGAAAGCTCTTTCCTGTTTCAAAAATGTGACCCCGACCTTGTGGAAAGCCTCTGTAGCAAACAGTCTATGAATGAGCTTGCCAGCGGACATGACGTCCCGACTGCAAGAACATTTGTTCCAACATCCATGATGTCTGTACACGAATACACCAAACACGCCCTCTTTCCTGTTGTTGTCAAGGCTGTGGACTGGACGCAAGTAAATGGACGCCCATCGACCAAAAGTGTCATCATGCATTCATCCGACGAATTGATCAATAATGGCAGTTTCAATAATGGAGGGGAGTTCCCGAACGTAATGCTTCAGGAATATATTGGTGGCAGGGGAACGCTGGACTGGATTTTCAATGGGTACTTCGACCATCAGTCGAACTGCCTTTTTTACTCGACAGGAAAGAAACTACGACAGGCTCCGATCTACACCGGTTACTCAACTCTCGGTGAATGTTCCGCAAATCAGATCGTGTATGACACTTCAGTAAAATTTCTCAGGAACATTGGGTATACAGGAATTGTTGACATAGATTACAGATATGATCCAAGAGATGGGTTGTACAAAATACTGGATGTAAACCCCCGTGTTGGGGCCACATTCAGGCTTTTTGCCGGCCGCTATGGTCTGGACGTAATCCGGGCCATGTATCTGGACATTACCGGGCAGAAGGTTCCTCATGATAGCCAGATGGAGGGGAGAAAATGGATTGTTGAAGATAGTGATTTACGTTCAGCTTACGAGGGCTACAAAAATGGCGACTTTAATCTAAGAAGCTACCTCGGGTCATTCAGAGGCGTAAGGGAAGGCGCCTGGATGGCTTTAGACGATCCCTCCCCGTCAATAATGAGAATATGGCGGCACTTTAGCTCAAAAATACTGGAGCCTAAAAACTACATAACAACCTGATATCTGAACTAGTATTCTTTTTTCATTCCGAGATATGACTTGGCCAAAAAATGTTGGCAAAACCATCCGAATTTAAGCATCTTCGATGCCGTGATAGACTGTTCGAGGTGAAGCTAACCATAAGGTCTTGATCCTAAGCCATAAATGGGTTATCTGTCATTTCAGAACGTCTTTCTGTGCGATCTCTTTATTGCAAACACTTTGACCGGACTTCAGACACCCGTACGCGAAACTGTTTGACCGATTTAACCGCCATTTCAGAATCGTATTCAATCACCGAGGTTGAAACCTGATATAATTTAGTCGAAATAAATAGAAACCCTTATTGACGACCGGTCAAATTCTCCTCAACAAAATATCGGGGCACACCATGAGACTGATCACACCTTCATTTATAGCTGTTTGTTTTATTACATCCCTGGCCGTTAACAACGTTGGCTACTCTCATGGCGCTTTTCCGGAATCTGAAAATGTCACAGAATTTAAAGTCAAAGCATCTGAGCCCCGCCGACTGGCGCTTCAGCTAGACAAGAAAATAATCAGGATTAATGATGAAGGTTCGAAGGTCAACATGGGGGAGGTGTACAAGGATCTCGGACTATATGAAAAAGCGCTTGAATTTTACCAAAAATCTGTCCAGACGAAAAAGAGGCTCAGCGATACAGAGGGTGAAGCAAACGATCTGCAGAACACTGGTCTGATCTGTTTCTGCCTTGGTCAATACCCTATGGCCATCGATTATTATGAGCGTTCCCGTACGATTTACAGAAAATTGGGCAAGACCAAAGATGAGGTTGAAATATTGTACAATATCGCTGAGGTCTATCAGAATCTGGGGCAGTTTGTTAAGGCGCTGGATCATTACGAGAAAGGTCTCGAGATTCAAGGCGAAAATCAGGATACGGTCGAACGAGGTAATCTGTTTTTTGATATCGGGGTGGTTTATCAAAATCTGGGTTTGTATTCCCGGGCTCAGGATTTCTACGACCAGTCACTTATTATATTCAGGAAATTGGGTGACCCGAAAGACCTGGGCGCCTATCTTCTGAGTGTTGCGCAAAATTGTCAGGAAATAGGTAAGTCTTCTCAAGCCATCAAATACCTGAATGAATTAGTCACTGTTATAATGAAAGGGGGAACGATTCCCAAAGATACACTCGACACGATTTCCAACTGTTATCTTGACGCTGGAGCTATCTCATCGGCTGATAGTTTGATCAGGGAATCTGGCAAGGCTTCGACACTTGGCAGACAGGCCTTAATAAAATCTGATTATTCCAATGCTGTGATCCTTTACGGCAGGGATGTAAAGCGCGCTGAAGAATCTGGCGTTCTTAACGATCTTTTTACCAATTTCACGGGGCTTGCCAAGGCACACGAGGGTTTGAAAGATTATGGCCGGGCGGAAGAGTTTTACGGAAAGGCGCTGAAGATTACCGATCAAATGAGATCCAGACTCTTACCTTCCGAGCGTAAGAATTTCCTTTCAAGGAAAATCAATGGCTTCAAAGTTTCCGATCCGGTCAGGGGTTTGATGAGGGTCAGGATGAGGCTAGGCAACAATGAAGACAGCATAGCTTCTGGCGAACTTTTCAGATCCACAGCCTTTGGTGACCACCTTGTCGATAACTCATCCAGGGGCTCAACAGGGATAACCAGTGAGGTTTTGGGAAAGCAACAATCACTCATAAACAAGCTGGCGTCTCTTGAGAATGAACTCGGAAAGACCGATGAACAGAAACAGAAAGCAAAATATGACATTCTTTCAAGCGAAGTTAAAACCACACAGAGGGAGTTGAGTTCATTCAGAGAATCGTTGAGGAAGAATTATCCGGCTTATGCTGCGGTGAGATACCCCAAGATGGTGACTTTGGAACAGTCGGCTATCAAACCTGAGGAATATGTGGTTGTTTTGGATGTTTTCGATGACGGTGTTGGGGTAAAGCTTGTTCATGACAAAAAGGTTAATCGGAGTTCGTATGTAGAATGGCCTATCGAAGCTCTTGAAAAAGACGTAAGAAAGCTTAGGGAACCTCTTGAAAATCCGAGACTGGCGGATTTCCGTTTCGATCTTGCCGCTTCAGTGTACACGAAACTGTTTTCACAAATATTGTCTGATGTTCCAAAAGGAACGCCCCTTGTAATAATTCCGGACAATTTGCTTGCCATCCTTCCTTTTGAAGCGCTGGTCACGAGTGGCGCCCCAAACTGGTTCAAATCTTCTCTGGAAAATTATCCGGATCATCTCAGGGATTGCGTTGAAGGTGTTACTTTTCTTGGCGACGAACACCCGCTCACTTATTATGAATCGATAACTGGCCTGACGCTAAATCGAAATTATGGGAATAAAGCTAGGGCCAATAATAACGCTATGGTCATTGCAGACCCTCAGCTTTCGACCGCAGAGAGTTCAATCCAGCAGCCTGGGCATACAAGAATAGCGAATGAACAAGAAAAATTGAATGTCCAACTAATCCGGGCTATTGAACAGAGCAAGAATGGGTTCGGTCTGGTGAAGCCCCTACCAAACGCCTCAGCGCTTGCGCAACAACTTGTAAAAATTTTTTCCGGAAACTGCCTTACCCTAATCGGACAAAAGGCTAACAAGCCCGATTTTATGTCAAATATGGCTCCGAGTCTCGACCGTTACGGGAATGTTGTTTTTGCGACTCTTGCAGTGTTTTCAAACAAGATTCCCGTTGTCATGGAACCATTCCTGGCATTAACCATGACTCGGCCAGGCGTCGATGGGTTCCTGAAGCTGACTGACATTCTCTCGCTAAAAATGAACGCAGACGTTGTTGGACTGACAGCCTGCCAGGTGAAATCAGGCGAGGATTTTTCGGGACAGGACCTGATTATGATGGGAGGAGCCTTTCAGTTTGCCGGAGCCAAGTCTGTTCTCATGTCACTATGGGAGGTTGAGGAAATCTGTTCAAACAAGCTGATCACATCATTCTTTAAACATAGAAGAAACGGCGTGAAAAAACTGGAAGCGCTCCAGGCCGCAAAAAAGGACATACGTAACGAAGGATATAATCACCCCTATTTTTGGGCTGGATTTACACTCGTAGGCGAAGCGTTCTGATCAATAACAGCGGATTCAGGGACTATCGAGCGCTGATCGCGCTGCCCTGAATAGTTCAGACATCCTGTCGGGTTTGCGCATGAATCCCTCGACGTGAGGACTAATTTGGCGCCTCAACGGGTTGATATTCCGGTGAGACTGCTTTGATGATCTCAGGCGGAGCTTCCATGGCCCGAAAATAGACTCTGAATTGACTGCCTTTTCCGGATTCGCTGTCGCAAGTTACTATACCCCCTTGTTGTTGAACAATGCCGTGAACGACGGACAGACCTAATCTGGTTCCTTTTTTTGATCCCCTTTCTTTTGTGGTTCAAACCGAACAAACCCGTTCTTGCCCGGATTTCATGCGAAAGTTCATTACATCCATCCCTGTTATTTTTGGGAAAAAGTCGAAACGATAGAAGAATATGCCAAATCCAAAGTTATTAATGTATTGATAATTCTGTTTTTTACATGGTTTTTGTGGTAAAATGGCTGTAAAATGGTTTTGTCTCAAAAGCGTCCTCAGCGTCAGTTTATTCATCGAATGCCGAAAACATTGACGAAGGAGACCCGAACAACGACTGACTGTTGGCGCAGTCATGGTCTAACCCAAAAAATGAGGTGAAAAATTGATCAAATTCAATGTTCACGATTTTTTTGTAGACTTGAACCAAAAAGGCATAATGTTTTGTTTCTGTGGGCCGATATCTCAAGACATAATTGAGGGGATTGGGGGCACGCTGAGACAAAAAATGGAACTGGAGGATACTGATCTCAACACATCCCAGAAAGTCTTCTCGATTTTCGTCGAACAAATGCAGAACATAGTCAACTATTCTGCTGATCGTGTAATACTGGAAGACAAGGCTGAAGGCGAAATACGGATAGGAGTGTTGATTCTGGGAAAAGAGGGGCAGCATTTTTACGTTCTATGCGGAAACAAGACAGAACGTGAAAACGCCGCTTCACTTTCCAGTCAGTTAGGAACCCTGGCCTCATTGGACAAACAGGAACTCAAAAAGCTGTATCAGGAACGCCGCAAAAAGTTGCCGCAACGTGAAGGAAAGGGCACGGGGCTGGGATTCATCGACATGGCCAGAAAGGCGACCTATCCTATAGAGTTCGACTTTTCACCGGTAAACGACCGATTTGTGTTCTTCACCATTAAAGCGGTAATATGAGGCCCCAATATGGAAAAATTCACGATACAGCAGACCAAGTCTACACCGTTAGTGGAGTTTGATCCGGAGAATGGCAGAATCCGAATGGAGGGAGAATCCTACCCGGAAAATCCTGTTAAATTCTATGAACCAATATGGGACAGACTTCGGGATTATCTGAAATCCGGTATTGCGACTCACCTGGAAGTTGACATGGAACTGACTTACTTCAATAGCAGTAGCTCGAAAGCGCTCATGAATCTTTTTGAAATGCTTGAAACTGCTGCCAGGGATGGTTTTAGTATAGTAGTAAACTGGTGGACTCACCCGGAAAATGAGTCGGCTCTTGAAGCGGGCGAAGAATTCAAAGAGGACGTCCCGTTTCTCACATTTAACTTGAAACAAACTCTATAGCCCTGATTGGATCTCTATTTTCAGGACGCCTTGAGTCAATAATCCAGTGAGGTCTTTGAACGATGTCAGAGCAAGGTCTTTTCGAGCGGGAAAAGAATTTGATAGCCTCTGCCAGGTCATTGCTGTCTACTCCCGGTGAGAACGAAAACTGGATTGGTCATTATACCAAACTCCTTAATGAATTTGAAAGGTTAATAATTCAGAGCGACCGTCTTCTCAGAATCGGCGACATCATGCAAATAAGGTTGAACAACCTTAGGGAAGAATTAAGAGATGAGATAGAAAATCATAAGAAAACCCAGGCTCAAAAGGAAGAATATCAGGCTCAACTATTCCAGGCCCAGAAAAACGAAGCGCTCGTTACCCTGGTGGGTGGCATAGCTCACGATATAAATAACATGCTTCAGACGATCCTGGGTTTTTGTGAACTTCTTATATCGGTGAAAACGCAGGATAACCCCGATTATAAACGTCTTGAAACAATCATTCAAGCTGGAAAAAACGGAGCGGAACTAGTCAGGAAACTGATGGCGTTCTCCCAACAGTCTGTCATATCGCCTGTCAACCTGGATATTCATGACCAAATTACCGGCATCGCGTCGCTTTTGTCCCGTTCAGCGCCTTCCAATATCCTGATGGAAATTACCTTGTGTAAAGAGTCGGCGATTATTTATGCCGATCCCGTCCAGATAGACGACATCATCATGAACGTCTCAATGAATGCGGTGGAGGCCATGCCGGACGGTGGAACGCTCCGGATTGCAACCCGGATTGTATCGATAGACTCAGAATGCTGTAAAAACGGCGCCGTTATCAAACCAGGCAGATATGTGATGCTGTCGGTGACAGATACGGGAAAGGGAATAGATGAAAGAACGTTATCGAGGATATTTGAGCCGTTCTTTTCCACGAAGCAAAGGGGAGCCATAAAGGGGACTGGACTGGGTTTGTCCGTAGTCAAAGGGTCTGTTGAAAGTCAGGGCGGTTATATGACCTGCGAAAGCGAAATTGGCAAGGGCTCTGAGTTCAAGCTTTATTTCCCCGTTGCAGCCGGAAACCTTGCGTCAAAATAAAAACAATTTTCAGGTGACTGAGCCCATGCCGGTTAGCTGAAATTTTCCCGTGACAAGAAAAACACCCAACACTAACGCCAGCATCAACTGGACGAGGATCACCCTCACTTTCAAAATCATCGGATACTCAACAGTATAAACCCTTGCATTCGATATCGGACTGGAATTGTCGGAAGAGGAAAAATAAACGTAATTCCTCCAGTGTGAAAATCTGCCGAGCCCATAATCTGCGATTGATTCGCGACTTGAATGAGGTGGGCCAAGGGCTTTGCCGTCTTCAAAAATCTTCAGCCTCGAACTTTGGGGACGATCGTCATCATCGGGAACAGATGTAAAAACATGCTTACGCCAGCTATCAGATATTACGGGAAGATATAGGTAGCAATTTCCTGACAAGCTCCTGACCTCTGATAGAGTTTCAGTAGTCACGAAATATCCGTTTCTCGAGAAGATTGAAAAAACGAGAGAGCAAACCAGTAAAATAAGTAAAATCCACGAATAATATCTTAAACTGGAATTTTCTCTAATTGTCCTGCAATTCATCGAGTGATTCTCCGGAACGCATTAACAAATCCTGGCGCGTTCATTACCCCCCCAGTTGAAGCCATAAATCTGTTCAAGTTTTATTTGTAACCGACCTCCAAATCTCTCAATATGGCTTCGAACGCCGACACACTGTAGGGCTTTTTCATAAAAGCGCTCGGTTTGACGCTACTTTTGAATCGGTCGGCAATGTCTTCCATTGAATAGCCGCTACACAATATGACCTTGATATTGGGTCTGATCTCGATCATGCTGTAAAATGTTTCAACACCATCCATCTCTGGCATTGTCAAATCCAGGGTTACCACATCGATATTCGGGTTTGCCCTGAAAATGTCAAGCGCCTGTTTTCCATTTGCGGCTTTTATTACATTTTCATAACCCAATATTTCAAGATATCTGGACTCAAGTTCCAGAACATCCTCTTCATCATCCACAATCAAGAGGGTTAGTTCCCGTGATCCGTGCTTTTCGTCAACCTTACCGGCTCGAACCTCCAGGGGTTTTGCCGTCTCTTCCAAAACGCCTCTTGAAGAAGCCTGAACCGGAAAATACACTGTTATGACAGTTCCTACTCCGGGTTGGCTTTTTATTGTGATTGCGCCATGATGCCCTTTGACAATGCCATGAGCTACGGACATGCCGAGGCCTCGCCCGGTGAATTTTGTAGTAAAAAACGGATCAAATATCCGCTGCACCGTTTCTGAATCCATACCGCATCCATTGTCCTCGACTCTAACATAGGCCATGGTTTGAGACTCCGGCTTTTCAGACAGCAAACTTCCGGCCAATATGGTTTCGTCGCAATATTGCATTCCAGTAGATAGCCTTATCACGCCCGGTTTTCCATTAAAGGATTCTGATGCGTTAATCATGAGGTTCATGATGAGTTGTTGAATTTGGCCTGGATCACATCTAACCGGGAACATGTGATCATCCAGATCAATTTCGATATTTACTGTACGGGAAATAGCTGTTCGGAGCATCTGAACGTTCTCAGCGACTATTTCGGAAAGATTTACATCCTTGATATCCATGACTCCCTTGCCGGAATAGGCCAACATCTGGTGCGCAAGTCCAGCCGAACGATCTGCGGCTGCAAGAGCTTTCTCCACGTGACGTGACGCCGGAGAAATCGTATCGATTTCACGTAACGCTAATTGGAGATTGCCTATGATTACCGTAAGTAGGTTATTAAAATCATGGGCAATTCCGCCGCTGAGAATACCGAGGCTTTCGAGTTTTTGAGCATGCATCAACTGTTTTTGCAGATCGAGACGCTCCTGTTCGGATTTCTTTCGTTCCGATATGTCCCGTAAAACTCCATGAAAACCCTTCAGTTTCCCCTTTTCGTCGATCGAGGGATTAGACAGCATTTCAGTCCATATTGACGAACCATCCTTTCTGATCATTTCAACTTCATAGATGATGCTTGAAAGGGTTTTGTTTTTCTCAACAAATTGTATTCGCTCGCGGTATCGTTCGAGAACCCTGTCACGGGATCCCGGTTCAAAAAATTCCGGAAAGGTCTTACCGAGCATTTCACTCGGCGCATAGCCAAGCAGGTTTTCGACCGATGGGCTTATGTAGGCCAAAGTCAGGTCAGGCTCTTGACTCCATATTACATCCTGCATGTTTTCTGTAAGGAAACGGTATTTGGCCTCGCTTTCCTTAAGCTCAGTCTCAGCTTTTTTCCGCAAGGTTATATCCTGTATTACGCCCCAGATGGCATTCTTCTCCGGATCAAAATCAGCTATGGAATGGACGTCGATTATTTCCCGGTCAGTTTGACGAACCGCCTTGAATTCCAGATCATAGGGTGTTCGATTTACTATCAGGTTCCGTAACGCCTGATCAAGCAATGGCCTGTATTCCGGAAGAGGTATGGATTGAACATCTTCCAATTCAAACTCTTCACTTTCAACTCCATAAACCCTGAGAGCTCCTTTTGAGCCCCTGATTTTCCTGGAAGTAAGATCCAGTTCCCAATTACCGAATTTTGCCGCCAGTTCCGCGCGCTGCATTCGAAACGTCTGATCGTTAAGCTGTCGCTGCGTCTTTTTCCGCTCAGTTATGTCCATGACTGAAAAGACAACGCCCTTGGAAAGATCATTCTTGTCAATCGCAGCCAGACTCAGGAGCATATTCCTTGTTGATCCGTCTTTTTTAATAAAACGGGTTTCTATTTCTGCCTGACCATGTAAACCAACCTGCGGGTATATAATATCTCCCACTCGCTTGAATTCATCGTCTGATTTATAAAGGATTCTTGTGCTCTGACCGTAAATCTCCTCTGCACAATACCCGAGTATCTTACAGAATGAGTCGTTGGTCCAGCTTATAGTGCGTTCCTTCACCAGTCCTATTCCTAGCGGCGCTGCCTGCAGGACCGTTTTTAGGAGACTCTCGCTGTTGCCAAGTGTGGCGAGGATTAATTCCTGATCGGACACATGTTTTGAAAAATGCCTGTAACTGGTAAAAATTCCAAGCATCCCAACCAGCCAGATGAAACCGTAAATTAGAGCAACGCTAGTCATATGATCGTCGAATGACGAAGAAAATTTTTCCCAGGGAATGGCGACACTTATTCCACCTAGTACCTCGCCCTCTCGGTAACCGTGCTCGACGTGGCATTTCAGGCACGAGGTTTCTACATGCAGCGCAAACATGTATCTAAGGTATTTTTTTTCTCCAATGTTCCCTACTGACGAATACTCCTTTGATCCCTCCTGGAACAGTTGAAGCGCCTTGCGTTCCCATTCGTCCGGGGTATTTCCCGGGTTGATTGGGTTTAGGCCGGTCATGTGACTCTGGAGACCAAATTCCTTCAATCCCAACTCATGTATCTGTCTGGTCATGTAAGAGGGATTGATCAGCGTCAACTTTTTTCCAGATGGAGTTTCAATATCTCTTTCAGGAAGATTTTTCAAAAACGGATTGGGAGGAGATTGATCGCCAACCGGAGCATAGACTCCACCGTGAAAAGAAGCCCATTTTCGATAGGTCATATCTTTCAGGTAGCTCTCGGAAGCTACGGATTTGGCTTCCAGAATCGCGCTTTCATGGTGTTCGCTGTATAAAACATAAAAAAGGCCTATCATTATAATTGCCCAACAAATGGAAACAAGGACAAAAAGATACTGGCCTTTTTTCTTCATCCTGGAATCTGAGCCGCTTATGCTTGACATGTTGGATTCTCCAACGGCAGACATCTCGAGACAGGATGCTCTTTTGACGCAAATTGTTTTTTGTTTGAAAATGTTTGTTCTGAAAATAGAGATCGAAGCATTCTGTCGGGCAGGCGCCCTGCTTAATTGATAGCAGAAAAAAGTGGAGTTTGGAAAAGAAATTTTGTCCTGATTCCATACCTATCGCTGTGACATTTTGATCGCGAGTATGTCAAACCTGTAGCGTAATTTGCAGAAACCTGGAAACTGTTCTTTTAGGGTGAACATTAATAGACCGGTTTTTTTCCTGGTTGTCTCCGGAATAAATAGCCGCATTAATTTCAAAACGAGACATGGAATCACGCCGCTTCGACAGTTGTCAGATCAATGTTATTTCTCCGGTGTCTTGGCCTTTACAGTAAAAGATTTTAACAATATCCCGGCAAAGATCGAAAATATCGATGCCAAGCCCAGAATGACAGCTGATACACCCCAGGCTCTACCCATAGCGACCCGTTCCTGTATGATACCCAAAGCTGTGACGCTCCAAACCATAGCTCCCAAGTAGTCCATGTACTGAACCGCAAGCCAGGCCCATCTGGATTTGAACAATAACAAAAAGGGAAATAGAGCAACGAAAAACGTTAGGACAATGTTGCCCGCTCTCAGGAAATGAGCCCCCAACATTACACATGCTATCAATGAAGGAATTATTCTGAGAATCATCAGAATCTGCGCCTCACATTTCTTACCCTGAAATATCCCAACATGATTCCATTGCAGACATCCATCGGGCGCATGACCTGGCAAAATACTGCCTGTCCGGCTCAGAGTGACCGGACAGGCCTTCAATCCAACCAACAGACAACGGAATTACATCGAAATTCTCTTATTGCTCCTGTTATTCAGGAACAAGTTGTTGATCATGACTGACGGGTGACACAAACCACAACGCGATAGTTGGGCCTGATGCTGATTATGACAATTCACGCATGATTCCAAAGCGTGAGCCGACGGGTCACCTTTGAGAGTGCCGTGCGCAATACCGGAATGACACTGAACACATTCAAGGTTATGCGCCAGGTGTGCGGCGTGGTTGACTTCATGTCCCGGATTTTTTGAAACCAGATCACTAACCTTATGACATTGAATGCATGACCGTGTGTAGACCTTGCCTTTTAGTATAGGGCTGTTTTCATTACCAACAAGTTTTATCAATACGTATCTGGCTCCGTTGATATGTGCCTTGAATTCTCCGATAATTCCGGGTTCGGAATGGCAATCAATGCAGTCGGCTTTAGAATGAACCGATCTGGCATGAGAAGACCTCTCCCACCCGGCGTATCGGGTTTGCATGACTTTGCAGCTGGCGCAAAAACTCGACTGCTTGGAGTAAACAGCCATGCCACCGAGTGTAATCGACATCACTATCACGATAGCTGCGACAATGATGAAAACGGTAAAAGTCTTAGCCATCGCCATCTGAAACCTTCCTTTACTGATTCAGTGTGACTGGGGCCCAGATTTTTTCCAGCATTTTCTTTCCGTCGTCCAGGGCTTTTTGCAAATACTCCGGCTTCTGGTTTTTATGAGCGTGGCAATGATTACAGGAATTGGGTTGCTTGGCGGGATCTCCGCCACCCAGTTCTATGGTAACCTTTGGGGGAATAGTTCTGAATGAGTGAGTTCTTTCATCTCCCCGTGTAGAGCTTTGGCCAGTAGGAGTCATGTGGCAACCGATGCAGTCCGAGTGTTGGGGAGCGCCCGCTATGGGAATGTGGCCTCTCACCGGATCCGTGCTTACATTCCCATGACAGCTCAAACACAGGTTGTTCGGATTCATGGTTGTAGCAAACTTCGTTCTTGCTTCATGAACGCTATGGCATGTGCTGCACCCTATTCCAGCCTTGGCATGAGCGCTTGCCTTCCATTCCGGGTATTGCTGGCGGTGCTGCTTTACGTTGCCGCTCGGCCACCATGCGGATTTATCCGATTTTTCTACGATAACGAAGTGCTGTGGGCCTAAAAAGTCGCCAACACGAAAACCAACCGGGAAGTCCCATTTCTTGTCCGGACTCTTTCCCCGGGTATGGCATTGCCCGCAAACATCTGATGCGGCCCTAAAGGGCAATGTGGCAGGGTTGATGATTGTTCGGGTCTTGTCCTCAGGTCTGGCGTCCAAGTGATTTCCCCCAGGTCCATGACAAGCCTCGCAACCAACACCCAATTCGTTCCACGTGAGTTTCTCCTTATCAAAACCAACCACATGGCAATATCCGCATTTATC
>CAITZA010000047.1 GCA_903896745.1 uncultured Desulfomonile sp.
TATTGTTTATGACCATGAAGGAATGTTAGGAAAGAAAACGATGCAAAACGATAATGAAAAACTTGGGGACAAACTCGCCGGCAGTGAGAACGAAGTTTGTGATGAACGGCGGGATTTCCTCAAGAAATGTGGTAAATTCGCCGCCTATTCGGCTCCAGTGATGGCTACGTTACTGTTATTCGACAGGAAAAAGGCTCACGCCAACGGTAGCGCAAATTAGTCACCCGAGAGGCTTTAGCGCATTTAGAATAGCCATGCCTAGAATAACCGTTCTAACCGATGATCAAATGATTGGCCTATCATCTACAACATAGGCGCTCCATCTCAGCTTCGGTATTCCCACAGGAGCAGACTTTTGGCATTTGTTGTTTTGCTAGATGAAATTTACGCTAGCATTATGACATTCGGCCTAGCGCCATCATGTCAGATGGAAATCACCCGTATTTTCGTGTCCACGCACATCACTTTTTTGTCAATTCCAGCGCCTTATGCTAAAAATCTGGAATGACTTTGATACCGGAAAAAGGCGCTACTCGCAAAATCTGGCTGCATCAGCTACGCATAGCCCTGGTTTATCCGAATTCCTACAGCGTGGGTATGTCAAACCTGGGTTTTCAGCATGTTTACCATACGCTCAATTCCTCTGAGAATTTTTTAGCCGAGCGATTCTTTTATGAACCCACTGTGTTCCAAGGATCCAAAAGTTTTCCACAACTGTTATCAATCGAATCCTCCCGGCCACTACGCGATTTTCATGTCATTGCTTTCAGCCTTCCGTTTGAAAACGACTATCTTAACATTTCTATCATCCTTAAATCAGGTTCCATCGAACCATTGTCAAGGAATCGTAGTTCACGTGATCCGTTGATAATGGCTGGTGGTGTCTCTGTTTCCATGAATCCTGAACCACTGGCCAACTTTATGGACCTTGTTTACATAGGAGAAATCTCCGATGCGGATGCTCCTGACAGTCTGTTTCAAACACTTGCTAATGTGGTAGATAAATTCCGTTGGAATGTGGAACGTGACTCTCTGAAATATGCTCTGAAGGAATGCCCCGGCGTTTATATTCCTGAGATTTACAATTTCAAAACCGATGAAAACGGAATCATAAGGTCGATAGAGGTCAATGAGGGTTTTCCGGAAACCGTTGCAGCTGTAAAAACCGATTGGCGTTTTTCAGACATACCTAAATCGGTAATTTTTTCGCCCGAAACAGAGTTTTCCAATACATGTCTTGTGGAAATAAATCGTGGCTGCTCGAGGAGATGTCGTTTCTGCGCAGCTGGGTGGATTCACTCACCTGTTCGTTACAGGAGTTCTGACGATGTGAGGCGAGTAATTACCAACGCGATGGACTCCGGTTTCAGGCTTGGTCTTGTTGGTTCAGACCTGGCCGGTCACCCCGAACTGGAGAAAATAATCGAAATGATACTTGATAATAAGGGTGAGTTCTCTCTTTCTTCAATCAGGCCTGAAGGTCTGAGCCCATTCATGATCGAGGCGTTATTCCAAACAGGTCAAAAAACCGCAACACTCGCGCCTGAAACAGCCAGTCGAAGACTGAAAGGGGTCATAGGAAAAAAAATCCCCTCAGAAACATTTTTCCGGAACATTGAACGCCTTGTAGATGTTGGCATACCAAATGTGAGGCTATACTTCATGATTGGTTTACCTACAGAATCGGATGATGATGTGCGCGATATAGTCGAATTTGTTCTTGACTGCCGCAAATTCTTCGTTGAAGCATCCCGAAAAAAGAAGCGTATCGGGACATTGTCGGTTCAGGTAAATCCATTTATTCCCAAGCCATGGACACCTTTTCAATGGGCCTCAACGTCTGACAGAAAGTCTCTGGAAAGAAGAATTGACATCCTGCGGAAAGGACTGAAAAACACCAGCAACCTCTCCCTGAGAATTGAATATGGTCGGGAATTTTTTATACAGGCCTTGCTCTCGAGATGCGGCCGTGATCTGGGCGAGCTTCTTCTAAACGGCGTTTTTGGTAAGAAGTGGAGTTTGAGTGGCCTTCAAAAGGCTGGAGTAAATCTTGACAACCACTTATACAGGGAACGGGACGAGACTGAAATTTTCCCGTGGGACACTGTTGATCACGGCATATCAAGAAGCATATTATGGAAAGTCTACGAGGAATCGGTAAAATCCTGAATATTTTAAGAAGGTTCAAACCATGTACATCCCGGTCATAAACATGAAAAAATGTGATAATTGTAAAGCCTGCGCTTATATTTGCCCCAAAAATGTTTTTGACGCTGATTCGGAAACAATAGTCGTATCTGATCAGACCCGATGCAATGGGTGCCAGGCCTGTGTAGCCGAGTGCCCTCAAGGAGCCATCAGGCTTGATGAATATTAGCAGGAGCGTTGTTGAATGGAAAACCTCATTGATAATGATTCCTTTTTATGTTTTATAGAGAATCGAATGATGTGGATCATGCCTCGCCATGGTCATCAAATGCTGTCAGGTTTTAGTATGGAGAAAATGGAGGGAAAGGATGTCTGACAAGAACTCGGTTGTCGGTGTTTATGAAACCCATGAACTGGCTGAGAATGCGGTCAAGGAGCTCCAGAAATCTGGTTTTGACATGAAAAAGCTGTCAATCGTTGGGAAGGATTATCATACCGAAGAGCACGTGGTTGGTTATTACAACCTTGGTGAGCGGATGAAATCCTGGGGCAAGCTAGGCGCTTTCTGGGGCGGTATATGGGGGTTTCTGTTCGGCGCAGCCTTTTTCTTCATTCCGGGTGTAGGTCCTGTTGCGGTGGGTGGGCCGCTGGTTAGCTGGATCGTCGGAGCTCTTGAAGGAGCAGTTGTTGTCGGTGGACTCAGCGCCCTCGGCGCCGGTCTCTTCAGCATCGGTATTCCGAAAGACAGCATAATAAAATATGAAACCCAGATCAAAGCCGACAAGTTCGTTGTTGTAACTCATGGAACAGAAGATGAAATGAAACACGCCTATGAGATTCTCAACAAAACAGAAGCAGTCGAAATCAATCAGCATTCCCAGGCGTAATCAATCCTCGGACTGGGGCCGGTTGGTTACAATAATTCAATAAACACTCCGGAATCGAGTCCGGAGTGTTAATGCCTTTCTGACAATTAGTTGTCTGGCGACCTGAAGGTAACCGGGGAATTGATTCAGGCGCCGCTTAATGAGGGGGTTCAGTTATTGCGCGGATGAACGGATTGAAAACACTTTGTTCTTATTCTTCGCATCACACTTCGAGCATACCCCTACAAACTGTGACGCCTTCAGCTTTAGGGATCCCCAGCCTGTCACGTCCTCCGGTAGCGCCAGACTGTCAAATTCGGGCCATAAAAAGTCTGTAATATTATTGCACTCCGTACAGATGACATGGTGATGTGGTGAAAGATCGGCGTCGAAACGGGACCTGTCATCAACTACCGCAACCTTGAACAGCAATCCCCACCTCTCGAGCGACGAAAGTGTCCTGTAAACAGTGTCCAGAGATATGGTCGGGAGCTTTGCCCGGACTGAGTGATAGATGTCCTCAGCTGACGGATGCTCCTTGCTCTGTATTGCCACCTTATATATTTCAAGGCGTTGCGGAGTGACCTTGATCCTGTGCTCTCTGCACACTTTCCTGAAATGCTCTACGCTATCGCTTTTCACTTGAAATCAAACCCGCCGTTTCGCAAAATTGTAATTTTGCTAATGATTGATTTTTAAGAGATGATTGTCAAACATTTTGACAACCTCCGAATTACAGTGGCGCCTGTGAGGGTTACCCTGGTAATGGCCAACCAAAAAGGACACTTGATCATTTTGCCTGATTTAACTGGCATCCTGATATGTTAACTTCCTCGGGGGTTAACCTTTGCGGAGCATATCAAGGAAGTTGTCGATTTGTTTCTCGAGCGTCTCTACTGAATACTGCCGGGTATCATTCTGATCCGCCTCGATTATCACACCCGGAATTCCGGTGATTTCGGTTACCGCGGCCCGGACCTCCTGAACATCCTGTGAAATCCATTTGCAGCTTCGATTGGAATGGTAAAGGAATCCGTCAAGCTGATAGTTCCTTGCGAGGTCCACGTAGTTATCAACGCGCGATTTGAAATGCAGGTTGAAGGTGTACAGGTACTGTTTTGTCCAGTCTGTCAAGGGATCGTCCTGGCTGACTGCGAGTTTGCTCCATGCCCATGTATAGATGGAGGTTACCAGAGCGGCGCCTCGATCGCCGAGAAAAGTTGACAGCCTCCCCAGTTCAGGCCATATAGGGAGATTATCCCAGAAAAGCCGGTATTTCTCGTTCTTTACTGCGCTTATACCAGCGGCCGAACGTTCCTCAAGTTCGTCTATGAGACCGGAATAGAAGTCTACAGCTATTTGGGTCCCCCTCTGTGACACCATTGGGAACATGGCGATAAACTGATCAAAAACCGTAATGGGAGCTGGCCTTTTCATACCTAGTTCAAGCATACGGGTCCACAAATCCGACGCCTCACCGGATAATCGTATCGTTTCCTTGAACATGGCTTCATCAAGCTTCCTGCCGGTCATTTCTTCGAGACGGCCCATGAGATCCACTAGCTGGGCTCTGACATACTTTTCAGCCTCAATGTCTGCAGCGCCATCATCGGAGTGCGGAACATCAATCAGGATCATTGGCGCAGAGTACATCCTGCCAAGCACTTCGAACCATTTCGTCAGAGTGCCGCATTGACAGTTTGAAACCAGGATGAGGTCGGGTTTTGGCAATCCCCACGTGGGACTGATCCCTGCCTTGATCGAACCAAGGTCGCAACGGGCGTATGAACAGAGATCCATCGAGTATCCCATCCCTTCAGCGGCTGCGGAAACCTCCGCTGCCATCTTACGGGCGCCAACTATCGCCGCATGGTTTTCGGGATAAACTGGGAACATGTCCAGCGCATAAAGCATCTCTACCGGTGTAAAAACATTACAATAGACTACTTTTTTGTTGTTTTGCCGCGCCATGTGGGCAGCGGTAAAATATTCGGTTGTGACTTTTTTTATTTGTTTAAGGGACTTTATCGGCTCCATTAAAATGATTCTCCAGATTTATGCCAGGTTAATGATTATTCTTGACCGCTCTCAAAGAATTTCGGGATGATGGCTTTGAACTTTTTTCAGTCAATGGATGGAACTGTCTCTGTAAACAGTGGTTTGTGTAAACTTCCCTCTTTTGGCCTACATCTCCATTCCCAGCATCTCGCGGAAAGCTTCGAGTCTGAGTTTTAGCTGACCAACAGAAAAGCTCCTCGCCGATGTCTCAAGAACCAGATTGGGGATGGATTCATTTTTCAAGGCATTCACAAAGTCCGGAGTGTCAAAAGCCGCCGCCTCACAGAATTTTGGATTTAGCAGGATGACACCACTTGCCTGAGACTTCTTGACCCTTTCAAGAAAGCCATTTACCAGACCTGTTGGTTCGACATGGTAACCAGTATAGGGAATTGTGGCCAGACTTCGGTCCGCCAATGCCTCAAAAGGATCGCCATTCGTCACGCCTTCTACCATGACAGCCCTATGGCCTGCCGCTGTTTCGTCTTCGGCCAGACACATGCCAAGCTCGTCCATGATTCCGGATAACTGAGGCGGATCCCAAACCTTGCCTTTAAGGTATACTGCAGCCAAATCGCTCTCGGTGTTTTCAGGACAATCCCATGGCAAAGCCTTCATCCATTCCAAATGTTTGGATCGGTCCGAACGCGATGCCGACACGAAAAGTGATCGCAGCAGGGTAACTGTCCAAACATCTGGAGAAGATCGGTGCTTTAAAAAAGCTCTCCTGAGCAAAGCCCTGCTCTTTTCGTAAAGCTTCAGGCTCTCAGCAAGCCTCTCGGTATCAGGCAAATTCCCCGTCAAACCGCAAGCCCATTCGTAAAGTCGCCGGTATTCTGTGATCAGGTAATCGCGAGCTCCCTCAAATTCCAGTCTTTTCGGCAGCCTTAATAATTCTGAAGGCTTATCAGGGAAGAGTCTTTTCCATAGGTGGCTGAGGTTTCTAGTGGAATCACACACGTAAGGTATGACCAGGGCGTCAATAATATCCAGTTTACCTGAAAGCCCCAGGTCCAGGGTTCCCATCACGTGCGAACAGGTATATCCCGGGATATGGGCCTGAGCCATGGACACTGCGCTTGAGGCCCCCTCTATGGATACGGGAAAAGCGCCGGACGCATGGAGTATTTCCTCGGGAACATCAGGCGCCAAATGTCCTATGACCACGCCTGCTGCTGATTCCTTAAAACGCCTGGCCTCCTGCCATTGATCATTTATAATATCCTGAAACGGTTTCCAGGGATCACCGGATGTCATCAAATCCTCCTGGTAATATTGTGAAGCCGGCCTGCTGCGCCAACATGCGCCAATGTTATCATCAAACCATTGAAATCGACAACATTTTTGGGCACTCCGGGACTTTCTTACCCCAAACGTCGCTTCCGGATGAAAACAAGGGCAGCCCCAATTCCCAAGACCGCAAAACAGACCTGAGGAATCCAGGCCCAGACAACACATGGCCGGAACGCCATCTCGATGTCGGTCACACCCGGCGCCACTATCACCCCAAGATAAAAATCATTAACCTGAACCACCTGGAGCGGCGAATCCCCGTTCCACGCCTTCCATGAGGGATGATACTGTCGGCTCAGAAACAGTAAGGTTTCTCCTTCAAAACTTTCAGGTTTCACATGGATATAATCGTCAAAGGATTTTTCCGTCCGGGAATTCAGCCTGATCTGATCGTCCAGCGAGCCTGTTACCAATACCTGACACCCATCGTAAGAAAAATTCCTGAGTTGAGCCATCATCGCAGGCGCTTTGTTCCTGCGGTAGAACAGAATGCCCTGCGTTTCATGTACTTTGCTGAATTGATAGCTATGTATAGGCGTCTTTGAAACAAGAAGGTTGATTCCTGAATATGAAATAGCGTCAGAATCTATCTTTGAGTCTGATTCAATATATCCGAACCATCGACCAAAAGTGTGGGCGCCTTTATCGCTTAATCCCAAAATAATTTGTTGAAAGCGACGTGATGAAAGTGAATCGTAACTGAACGGACTGTTGACTCCAAGCATTATCTCATGATTTGGCGGTATGAATCCGGCAAGTTCCGGTCCGATTTTTCCGTACCGATATCCCTTGGATTCCTTCACAAGCGCTTCCGTAAGCGGTGAGGATTGCACGATGGCGCCAACCGGACGCACGAGCTGTAGCTGAAATCCGTAGGCAAAAACGCCAAGGATTCCCAGAAAGGTCATCATGAAAACGGCAATCTTTGGCATGGATATGGCCATCGCTATCCCTGCAGTCGTTGCCAGGGATAGAAAAGCGTAACCAGGATTCACCGCGCCCGGTTCATGAATGGTGAGCATGGCCATCAGAGCCAGAGGGATAATGGAAGAGATGATTGCCATACGTGGATGGGATGTTCCCCCCCGAATCAGTCGTTCCATCCCGTAACCCGCTAACAGAAACGCCGGAATAATGGCGGCGGACAACGGCAGATAGCGCGAAAAACAAAATCCCGCGTAGTCAACAAGCAGCAGGTACGCCGGTTTCCAGACCGTAGAAATAAAGCAAATCATCACAAATGCTTGCCACGGCCAGAGTTTTTTCCATTGACCGTCAGGGACAGTCAACAGGGAAAGAGTGAAGTATAATGGCGTCAGACTGAGGCCGTTAAACTCAAAGGGATAGCTCCTGTGGATGGGATTACCAAACCAGAAGGCGTCATAACATAGACCCAAAAAAAATCCTAAATCCTTGATGCCATGAATTTTTGGCAAAGAGGCCAGAAAAAAAACGTGATCAGCGTTAACCCTGTCTGACTGCCCTGCTGTAAAGCCCAGATCGATGTATACCGGCAATGCGCAGATCAAGCCGAAAAGGGTTGCTGCACAGAGCAGTCCCGCAACTTCCAGCTTTTCGAAGGTTTTGCTATTAGACCTCCAGAACAGCAGGAGAGTATATGTCAGAATTACATAGCCAGTGGCTACAACGCTTTGGGGATATGCGGTCATCAGGAGGCTGTAAACTCCGAAGGACAGCCCGGTTGCCACAACGAAGGACCTCTTATGAAAAAGTGCGGTAATCAGCCAGAGCAGGCACAGCGCCCAGCAAACAGGCGATAGGAACATGACAAAAGTCAGCCAGTATGATGACGGAACCCCACATGACAAGCCTATTGATAAGACCAGACATGTCACCGGGTGAAAATCAACACGTTTCAGAAAAAGAAAACAGAATACTCCGGTTAGAATTACCGTGATTGCGGTGAAAATGGAGTAGAAAACGAAAGCGTTTGTTATAAACAGTGAGAGCAGGAAGGCGATCGGGTAGGCCCGGCTAAAACCAGAAAGATGTATTGCCGGACGTCCTAGCTGATTGTGAGGATTCCAGGTAGTCAACCAGGAATGGCGTGCGCCATTCAGGTGGAGTTCAATTTCCGGCATATAGGCCGAACTCTGGTCTGAAAACTTCCGGTTCTCAGGACTGCAGTCAACGCCATCAGCCATACCCGTAAGTTCCAGATTGTTGCAATGCGGATAAATGACCTCCCCCAAAAATATTATTCTTGCGAGAAACAATGCCTGGATAAGCATCAAGGCAAGAAAAGCTATTCTGTAACCATTTCCCATCGGATGATTCCACTCGGCGCCAAAGGTTCTGGAACCAGGGCGCTGGCACGTCAAAATAATGACTCTCGAGGCGCTTCTTTCCGCGTAAGCAAATGGTATCCTGGCGGAAGCCCAGCGTTCCAGACTTCCTGAAAATTGCGGGTGATAAAATCCCACACCAGAGGATGTGTATTCATGAAACGAAACTCATCCCGACCGTCCACCGCTTCATCGCCAATAATGACAACCCTGAGATCTGACTTTTCCATGTCTGATATCATGCGCCTTTGTTGTTTTTCCGTGGCCGGATGGAAAAAATATATTTCCCAAACGGGAGATTTCCTGTTCAGCGCTGGATACATGCCAGGCCAGTGCGGAGCAAAAAAAGCATCGCTCACGTTTTCTGTCCGGCCCTCTAGAATCTGGCGCATGTTCCCCAGCAGACGGGCCTGATCGGAGATTACCCAAAGAATATCCCTGCCCATCTTGACCTCCTGGAAATGATGTCCTGCCTGTTTGCTTTTCAGGTAGTGATAATAGTCATGCGCCCACAATCCTGAAAAAATTCCAGCGATAATGAAAAAAATCGTGTTGATTCTCACGGTTCTTATTTTGTCCAATCCGATAGCTTTTGGTATTGAAATCAAGGCGATAGCCAATGGTGGCATGACCTGGGCCAGATGCCCCATATCAGCCCTCGAAAACGCATGATGTTGATAGAAAAACCCCACCACTGCGCTTGCGATCAAAACGCTGTTTCCAGACCAGAACCCTGGGCCGGATAGCATTGTCATAACAATGGTTGTTCCAAAGAAAATAGGCATAGCCAGAAAGCATATTGACCCGAACGTCTGAAACGCCGCTTGCGGCACATCGAGGCTAGTAGACGTCAGTAATTGTGGTATTACTCTCCACGGCCAGGGAACCGGCAGCGGAATGTTCGTTCCGTTTCTCGATACTGACATGACTGATTCGATGACAGATTCTAATAAACCCGGATAAAACAGGATTAGCGTTAATATGGGGGAAAAACCGGTCAGTATGCCGGCAATCAATGCAGACAGATTTCCAGCCATAGGGATTGATTCCGTCTTGAACCAAATCATTGCAATCAGCAACATGAAGGACAGCAAAACATAAAGCGCATGGTTTGGGCCAAAGAATCCTGCCAAACCAATAAAAACCCCGCTGGCAAAAAGCCTTGCAAGGTTCGGTTTTTCTATTGTTAAAACAGCAAAATATACGGCCATCATGGTGATTGATGATTCGAAAAGCTTATGCCGGGGGAACATCCATACGGTTAGAAGTATCCCGAAGAGAAACAGGCAGGTTTTGTTGGAAAATATCCTGCTGGCAAGCATCAGGCCGAAAATGAGCCCTATGGCCTGAAACATGGCGTTTGACATTCTCAGGCTGACAATGCCCGGACCGGTCAGATGCATCCACAGGGATGACCAGTAGTAACGTCCGGGAAAATACGACTGAAAATCCCTTACAGGAACCTGTCCAGCAAGCGTGGCTTCAGCCCCATACCACAGAAATCCCTCATCAGCCGGATTGAATCCGATGCGGCCTTCGATAAGGACAACTCCCCCTGCCAACAGAATTGAAACAATGGATATGTATAATAAAGACGTGGCTTTCGATAGTGCGCCTGGCCCCAGATTCAATATCTGTTCCCCCCGTTTATATTTATGTAGTGGCTACTGAAACAAACCCGGCGTCTCTGATGATAATACGCCCCCCACAATCCTCAGGCCCAAATTTACAGCACTACAGGTCTGAAATCAAACAATTTGGCAATATAGGCGAACATGATTTTTATGGCGCTTTCGGTCGGAGCGGATGATGACCATGTCAATTTAACACATGTTAGTGGAACTGAATGTTGGCACCACCTCTACGGAATGGGAAACCAATTCTTCTTGAGGCTTCTCCAGAAACTTCACTGTATTTGAAAAGAAATGACCCTATAAATTGGACTTACAAATGAATGATGACTTCCCAAAAGCATGTTCAATTACAATAAAAAATACTGTTACAAATGTTTTTAGGATATTATAATCACCAGAATATTCTCATACATGTAGAAATCATTCCACGCTATCTGTTGACAACCCCATCGACAAGGTAGTTGATTAACATTTTTATTACCGTCTTTTCAGCGCCTTATGCAAACTGCCTTATAATAAGCAAGCCGTCCTTATAATATTTGTGCATACGCAGAACAACAGGCTTTGGTTCATGTCATCGATCAGACACGATTTTCGAAATACAGAAACCTATCAACAGTGGACAGGCGCCTTGCCTTCTCCGGAGGATGTTCCATGAAAATCAAATTGTTTGGCAAACTGATCGGGATGTTAATCGTTTTCTGGTCTGCAGCGGTCATGGGTCATTCCGAAAGTGAGGCGGTAAGAATGACTCACGAGGCCAAAAACATTTTCGACAAGGCAATTTCCAGGGAAGATTATCAGCGAGCCGACCGAAAATATGAAGAAGCATTGAGGATATTCCAAACGCTCAAGTCAGAATATGGGCTTTATTACTGTTATGTATCACGCGGGCTGATTCAACGCAAACTTGGCGATTACCAGAGCGCCTTAGAACATTATGAGAAGGCTCTTGCCCTTTCCCAGAGGATCGGTGACACCAAAAGAGAAGCAATCACGCTGAGGGATATAGGTTTTATTCACAGATCCAGAAGCCAGTATGAAAGGGCATTGGAATACTATGAAAAAGCATTGACACTATGCCGAAAAATCAGCGATTCCAACCTGGAGGCAAGTATCCTTGATTTCACCGGATCTGCCTACACTTCTCTGGGGATGTATCATCAGGCATTGGAATTCCACGCTAAGGCATTACAAATTTACAGGAAGGCTGGGAGTCAGATTGGAGAGGCCTCTGCGTTGAGCAATACGGGTTTGGCGCACAGGTATTTGGGCGCTTACGACAAGGCCATGGAATATTACATGAATGCTTTGACTGTAGCTCAAAAGGGGCATCCTGTCGGGTCAAACGCTTCAATACTTGACAACATTGCAACGGTCCACAGTTTAACGGGAAATTATGAAAAAGCATACGAAACGTACCAACGTGCTCTCTCTGCCAGGAAAAAGTTCGGAGATGTCCAGGGGGAAGGTGTCACACTTAACAATATTGGCAGGGTACATTATTTTCGTGGTGAATTTGCAGCGGCTTTGGAAAAATATGACAACGCTCTGACAATTTTTGTAAAAATCGGTGACATGAGAGAAGAAGGCAATACGTTGAAAAACAAGGGACTGGTATATACCGCTAGAGGTGAGCACGGTCCGGCTTTGGAAATGTATGAGCGTTCACTGGACATCTCGCGTAAAATTGGCGACGTAAGGGTCGAGGGCATTAATCTTACCAGCATGGGGCGTGTTTATTATTATTTAGGCGAATATTCCAAGGCATTGGATCTTTTCGAAAAATCTTCGACTATATTCAGAAATATTGGAGACGTTACTGAAGAGGGCCTCACCCTGGACTACATGGGTCAGCTTTATTCTTCGTGGGGCCAACATGCGAAGGCTTTGTCGGTTTACAACAATTCACTTGACATGGCGAAAAAAATCGGCAGCAGAAATTTGGAAGGAGCAAGCCTGACGAATATTGGGGCAACCTATCTGCAGATGGGCAGAGTTGATGATGCGCTTCACAACTTTCGTGAATCTATGCGGCTAAACAAGACTATTGGTGTTCCAACAGAGGGCGTCAATGATCGGATCGGAAATCTTTATTTGGACATGGGACAAATTGCTGAGGCGGAAGGCTTTGTGTTGGAGGCTGGGAGCGAATCCTCCCTGGGAAGGCTCTCGTTGTTAAAATCGGACTATCCGGGAGCTAAATCACATTATGAAAAGGCTCTTTCCGGGGCTGAAAAATCCAGAAACAGTGATGATCTTTTTTGCGCATACATGGGGCTTGGCCAAGTCTGTGAAGCCTCTGAGGATTATATTGTTGCAAAAGATTACTACGAAAAAGGTATGCGGCTCATAGAAGAGATTAGGTCAGGTCTTATGCCATCAGAGCGAAAAAATTTCTTCGAGGTTAAAATTAAAGGTTTTCATCGTTCAGATGCCGCCAAAGGAATCACCCGTGTTGAAATGAAACTGAACCAAGGGTCTAACAGCATCGATTCTAGCGAAGTAACCAGAGCCAGAGCCTTTTCAGACAACATATCCCAGCGATCTCGTGGTGGTTACGCGGGAATTGCCAGGGATGTACTGGAAAAGGAAGAGGTTCTTGCCTCCAGAGTGGCAGCGCTGAGAAAAGAACTCTCCCAAACGGACAAAGACACGCAGTTGGCGCGTTACGAAAACCTCCAAAAGGCCATCAAATCTTCAGAATCAGATCTTCGGGCCTTTGTGGAAGTACTTTGGAAACAAAACCCCGCTTACGCGGCAATAAAATATCCACGACCGGTCAGCTTGAAAGAATCTGCCCTAAAATCTGGTGAATGCGCCGTGATTTTTGATGTTTCCAGCCAGGGCGTTGGAGTGAAACTCGTTCGAAACAAGCAAATTATGGAAACTTTTTTCAAGAAATGGGACAAGAAAGATCTCGAAAATGATGTGAAAAAGTTCCGAGAGCCTTTTGAGAAGCTTCGTTTCAATGAATTTGACCCTGAACTTGGTAAAACCCTGTATAAGAAACTATTGCTAAGAGTGTTAGTCGATCTTCCCAAAGGGACTCCGCTTGTCATAGTTCCTGATGGAATCCTTGCTCTCCTGCCATTTGAAGCCCTGGTTACCGGAGGCAATGTCAACTGGAAAAAAAGCGCGTATGGAATCGATAATCCTGAGGGTCTGTCCTACCTTGGGGACGAACATCCCATAAGTTACTATCAATCCATAACGGCGCTGACTCTGGTGAGAACTATGGGAAATTCCGACAAACCCAAGGACAAACTTCTCGTTATTGCTGATCCCGTTTTTGCCATGAAGGATGATAGAGCCCAGCAAGCTGGATCAGCGAACTTGTCTGAACGCGATAAAGAAAAAAATATTCAGTTAATGCGCACAATAGAGGACGTCAGCCAGGGGGCTTTAAGTTTCGGACGACTTCCGGAAACCGGAGTCCTGGCGGAGAATCTAAGCAAAATGTTTGGCGTAAATTGCGTTTCCCTAACCGGCTTACTTGCCAACAAGGAAGATTTCCTCAACAGGATTGCTCCCCAAATGGAGCAATTTGGCAACATAATCTTTGCCACCCACGGAGTAATGTCCACTCACATCCCTGGTCTGATGGAACCATTTCTTGCACTAAGCATGACCCCTCCAGGAACTGATGGTTTCCTGAAAATGTCCGACATATTGTCCCTGAAAATGAATGCTGATGTGGTTGCATTAACCGCTTGTCAATCAGGCCTTGGTCAAGAACTTTCCGGCGAGGGAGTAATGAGCATGGGAAGGGCATTCCAATACATAGGATCAAAATCGGTTTTAATGTCCCTTTGGGCGGTTGAGGAAAAATCTGCAGTTGCCCTGGCAGAAAAATTCTTCAAATACCGCAAGGATGGAAAATCCAAACTGGAATCATTGAAAGCAGCCAGAGATGATATACGGAATTCAGGATTTGGCCATCCCTTCTTCTGGAGCGCATTCATACTGGTGGGGGAGACCGATTAAGCCGATCTGATTTCCACTGATTCCGAGCCTGGAAGATCATTTAATTCGTTAAACTGGATGCTTGGATATGCAATCCGTTAATGCGGTGTTTCATGTGTTTGTATCCCAAACAGATCAGATGTTTTCACAATTGTGTTATCATACACAACGGATAAAAAACTCGTGAAAACCTGGGAAATAGCTGGGCCTATGGACGCTGCGAACAAAAAATATGCTTTAAGGCTGTTGGTTGTCATACATGTGATCAACGCTTTAATAAACATTCTTGGCGCATCAATTACGTTTGTATGGTTTTCACATCTTCAACCCGGTCTAACAGGTGGTGGTGACTTAATCGCTCTTCGCGATCGGGCAATTTTTTCTCTGGTGTTAGTTAGCTTGCTTTCTGCCATAGGCTTGCCGATCGAACTAAGATGGCTGGGGGCTCTGGTAAAACAGTTAAACTGTCTTAAGAACGCTTATAGCGATAACAAACATGATTCAGAGGAATTTCTCAGACACAACGATCTTGTGACAAGACTCATAAACGTCCCTATCAAGCTATCGCTGCTAAACCTTGGGTTGTGGGCAACTTCAGGGGTAATATTCGCTGTAGCGCCATTCATTTTTCCGGAATACTGTCCATGGGATGAGGATTCAGCTGCCAAAATATCGGCCTGGTCATTTTTCTTGGGCGCTCCCATAGTAATCGTGCTTGGTTACTTCGTTTCCGAGTTCTGGATTCGCAAAACTGTTGAGGGCATTTTTCCGGCCGGCTCATTGCTCGGCCGACCGCATGGCGCTGGCATGAATGCGTTTCCGAGGCTTCTAATTGTAACGCTAATGATTGGTATAATGCCTCCGGCTCTTATTAGCCATGTAACCTTGAGACAGATTGCAGACATTCGCAATGGCTTTCAGTCTATTGACAGTTTTCTAGTCCAGATGCCAGTGGCAATAAACTTTCTACTCTGCCTGACAGTTGTTCTGGCGGTCATTCTGTCAGCATTTTTGGCTCACAGTATATCGGAACCCTTGCGAAAAACCGAAATAGGCATGAGAAGGATTGGGACTGGGGATCTCGAGGCAAGAGTAAAAGTGGTTTCTCGTGACGAAATTGGCTCCATGGGGGAAGGGTTTAACATGATGGCGGAGGGACTCAAGGAACGGGCCTATATAAGGGAAACTTTTGGAAGCTACCTGAGCGATGAGATTGTTAGGGAAATACTTCATTCACCTGACGGCGGCAAACTTGGGGGAGAACTGAGAAACATAACCATACTGGTTTCGGACTTGCGAGGTTTTACGCCGTTGACCGAATCCTTGGAACCGCACATTGTAGTAGGTTTGCTAAACCGTTACTTTGAAAGAATGACCGACGTCATTATTTCTCACTCTGGGATCATTGATGAATTTGTGGGGGATGGCATCCTTGTTTTTTTTGGCGCTCCTCAGCCATTGCAGAATCATGAGCAGGCCGCTGTCTTCTGCGCTATCGAAATGCAGGAAGCCCTAAAGAGAATGAACCAGGAAAATCGGTCCGCTAACTTGCCCGAACTGCGCATGGGAATCGGCGTGAACTCAGGGGAAGTGATAGTAGGCAATATCGGGTCTGACAAACGCAAGAAATACGGGGCAGTAGGAAGTCCCATAAACATCGCTTTTCGAGTTCAAAGCCTTGCTGGAGCAGGAGAAATTATCATTACCCCCTCTGTCTATGAGCGCCTGGACTCCGTCGAAGCCACAGAAACAAGAGAAACCACCTTGAAAGGATTTGACAAGACTATTGTTCTTCGGAGTGTGTTTTCGCTTACCCACAGAAGCTAGAGCTCATCCCCTGAAATTGCAGCACAATCGCGACCCCGTTGGGCCCCGGACTTTTGAGCCAGTTTGGAAAAAGTAGGTCAAAAACTAATTGTTTTTAGTCGTTTCGTTATTGATGTGCTCTCCGGCTCATGGTTTTGAGGCTCATTGCATGGTAATCCAAGATGCCGAGATGCGCTACGACATCATCAATCATTACAGGATGAAGGAACATAAGAGCATTTCACTTTGCGACTGGGATTCCAGAATGGCAGGCGCCGTACATGCAGCAATCCTGCAAGAGCCGAATTGCAGAATCGTAGCTTAACGATACGATGTTGGCGAGGCATCGACTTGGTCTAGTTTGAGGCCTCTCCTACAAGTACGAAGCCAGACCAGAAATATGGGTGATTGTACCCCTCATTGCGTATGTCTTTCCTCGCAAGCTGAAGGGCCTCGAGTTTTGTTTTACCCTCTTTACGATATTTGAAGAATTTTTCTGTCATTTTAACAGCAGAGGCTTCTTCAACCTCCCACAAGGTCATTAAGACCGATTTGGCCCCAGCGTACTGGAATGCCCGTCCCATGCTCATCACCCCCTCTCCGGAAATGTCCCTGCCAAGCGCTGTCTGGCATGCCGTAAGCGCAACCACATCAGCATTCATTTTAAGGGACAGGATGTCAGACATTTTCAGGAAGCCGTCTGTTCCCGGAGGTATCATTGTGAGCGCAAGGAAAGGTTCCATCAAGCCCGGAATTTTTGTCCCCATAGCTCCATGAGTAGCAAAAACCACACTTCCGAAGCTTTCCATAGCAGGCCCCGCCATGGCCATGAAATCAGCTTTGGTGGCTTCCAAACCCTTGAGTACCAGGCAGTCCGTTCCATACATTCTTGCGAGGTGATCAGCAAGGTCAGATGTGCCTTGGAGTCGGGTCAATCTAAATTTTCCGTCGGTACTGTCTTCGATTGTCCGCATAAGCTCGATGGCGTCGCGACGGCCAGTGACCGCAATCCTGGCCTCGGTTCGGTTTTGAGCCCTTCTGTCAGTCATTTCAAAAACAGGATCAGCTATGACTGCGATCCTGCCTGCGGGCTTCAAGCCTGAACCAAAAGTCCTCACCAGCGTTAGCGCAGTGAGCGACTGGTAATATGTCAGTGAATGATCGTCACCCAAGAATGTTAGCCCAGCAGGACCAGGAAACCCGAGCGCTCCTTTTTCCCAGAAAACCTGTCCACCAGTTACCAGGGCTTCAAAAGGGAGTATGGCTAAGGCTCCATCCGGCACAATTATTAAGGGAGTATACTGTGGAACATCACTTAATATTTCACCTAGAAGTCTGTCATAAATCTGTCGGCCCAATTCATGGTCAAAATCGACAAATCTTAATTCCTCAAGGGGAGCTCTGAATTTTATAATAGACCTTTCAAGATCCTCTTGTTTCCAGTTTATGTAAACGGATTTTATTAAATGCTTCCCTTGCAGGAGTTTCACGCTCACGCCATCGTCACAAACATCGAACAGGATGGCATGTTCGTGAGAATGGATTCCCGCATCTCTCAGAGTGATAGGTTTGGGATATTTTGCGGCGGCGTACAACGGATACGTCTTCCACAGATTCTCCACAAAGCGTTCAAACTCTGACGTGCGCCTGGCGCATGCCCGTGAAAGATTATCAAATTTCTCGGGTTGTTTTTCCCTGTCAGTTCGGGAAAGATCCTTTTTCAGGGCTGCGATTGAATTGGCTAGCTCTTGCTCTTGAAGCGATATTTCTTGAGGCATTTTAGCTGCGCCGGTAGCGTTGGCCTGGCAAAGATGATCAGCGAAAGCTCTTGCTTTAGTCATTTCTCCCGGAGAGATGCTTTGTTCGGGTTGATTGAGTTTCATCAGGATACGAACCAGACCTTTGGCCGGATCAGATCTTGAAAAACCTCCCATTTTGAAATCGAAAAAATTTTTTCGTTCTGCAGGCAATGTTGCGGATCTGATTTCCTCTGTCAGTCTGAGGGCTTTTTCGTAAAACTCCCTGGCTTTCAGAAGATCTCCAGCGCACTCATAAGATCTCCCGAGACCAGCGCTTCCAACAAACATCAAATCAGCGTTGTTACTCTTTTCTGCAAGTTCCAGCGTTTTCTCGTAGGCCAGGGTTGCAGCTGCAAGATCATTTTTTAGCAGCGCAATTCTGCCACGCGTAGCATCATAAACACCCTGACCGGCAAGTAACTCAGCCCTCTGAAGATCATTTTTATCCAGGAGAAAATTTACGAGTTGATCTCTGGTCAATGAAGATGGGACGTTAATTTCCTCTTTAATCCTCATCGCTTTGAGGAAGGTCTTTTCAGCCTCTTCCGTCCTGCCCATAGCCCCCAGCGTATAGGCGACGTTTGTCATCATCATGCTGGCGTCGGATTTGTTTCCTATCTGGAGGCATATATCCAGGGAGCTGTTGTATGCATCCAAAGCCTTGGAAAACTGACCCAGCTTCACGTAGACACTTGCCATATTCTGACGTGAACCGGACGCTCCTATCAAATCACCAGTTTTCTCCTGTCCCGTCAGAGATTTGGAATAGTATTCAAGGGCCTCGGAATACTGGCCCATAGCAGAGAGGGAAACTCCTATGTTGTTGGTAGCCTTGTGTGCAGCGAAAAGATCTCCCATGCTGTCCAGACGGTTGAGAGCCTGCTCGAAATATTCTATGGATTTGGGATATTGGCCCATTTCCTGATACACCTGACCTATATTGTTCATGGTGATTCCCTCACTTCCCACATCTCCGAGGCTTCTTTTCATTTCGAGCGATTTTTCATAATATTCCAGAGATTCCGGATAATTCGCCTGGCGATTTTGTATATAGCCCAAAGAATCAAGACAAGCCGCTTCCACCACGCGGCTTCCCGATTTACGGCTCTTTGCGAGGGATTCGGAAAAAAGTGACCTGGCTTTGGAGAAGTCACTTAGAGCGACATGGACATTGCCCTGATTATTAAGTGTTAAGGCCTCTCCCTCAACATTTTTAAGGCTACGATGAATTTTTAGGGACTTGTCGAAATAATCCAGTGATTCACGATAGGCGGAAGTGTAATAGTGGGCTGACCCCAGATTATCAAGATTGATGGCCTGCCCATTGAGGTCACCAACTTTTTTCATCATGCCTAATGAGCGGTTGGCAAAATCGATGGATTTCGCATAGTCGCTCAGGCTAAGCCATACCTTGCCGGAAAACAATAATGAATAGGCCTTACCTTTCGTATCTCCCGCCCTGTCAAAATGTACGTAGGCCTGTTGAAGCCCGTCAAGAGACCGTGTAAGGTCATCTCTGGTTTTTGCCGTCCTGATTCTGTCTATAGCCGACATGAGAAGTTCTGATCCCTTCCTGTCGGTCTGAGCCATACAGTCACAATTGCATGTCACGCTCAGAACCACGGCTATTACAAATATGAATCCGAATTGTTTCATGGCAGATCTCTGAACATGGTGAGTAAAGCTATATCCGGGTTAATGTGGGAAACTCCGGGAAATTGGCAATTCCCGGTGAGAATCCCTGACAAGCCTTTGATAAAACGGAATCAGTCCATGAAAAAAGATTGGTAAATGTCAGAGCCGGCATTTGGTTTTGATTTCCTGCATGCTCAAAAAACATGCGATCAGAAATGCCGGCGCAAAATATTCTGATTCAAGGTTTGATTATTTTCTTGTGTTGAGTCTATTTTTTGTAAAGTTTCTTGAGCCTGTTAATGTGACCCCTGCCTAAACCTTTCACTTCGCAACCTAGTTCGAAATAGCGCTTGATGGAATTATCATCCAGCATCCCGAAGCAGTCGATCACCGCCATTGGCGCCCCTACGCCATTGAAAATGTCATCCGGATTCATATCCCTGAAACATTTGTGAGGAACTGCTAGGATAATCACATCAGCGCCCTTCAGCGCAGCGGCCAGATCGCTTTCAACAGTCAGCTCCTTCAGGCGTTTTTGATTCCTGAAAAAACGGGCCTTACTCTTTCCGGGAGTTGGGTAAGAGTCCTGCGCCTCGAATTCCCACCAGTGATCAACATAGGGATCATGAACACAAATATCTGCCCCCATTTCCGCCAGCCTGCGCACGATGACTTCAGAGCCGCTATACCTGGTGTCCCCTACGTCTTCCCTATAGGAAGCGCCGAGGATAGTAACTTTCGAGGCAGCGATGTATCTGCCCATGTTTCTCAGGGCATCCCTGGCTAGCTCTGCAACATGAAGCGCCCTGCTATCATTAATATTGATGGCCATGGGCGTAATTTTAAACAGGTCATCCTGAAAACCAAGTAAATGCTTGTATGCCCATACACCCAGCCCACCATCTTTTGGCAGACAATATCCCCCTATTCCAGGGCCGGGGAATATCATGTTCGAGTGAGTCGGACGAACCTTGATGGCGTTAATGACCTTGATCAGGTCAACTCCGTTGCGTTCAGAGAACAGACTCCATTCATTCAGGAACGCCAAAATTGTCGCCCTGAAACTGTTCTCAACTATTTTTGCAGTTTCTGATTCAATCGGTCTGTCCAAAACGGTCAACGGAAAATTTTCCGTATCTATGACTTCACTGAGGAATCTTGACACCCTTTCTCGAGATGTCTCGTTGATACCACTGCATACCCGCCAGAAGTTTCGAACCGAAGAAACATAATTTGCGCCGGGCATGACCCGCTCATAACTATGCGCCAAAACTGGCTCACTGGTAATACCCCTGGACTTGAACGCCTTCGAAATGAGTGGATAGGCGACCTGTTCCGTCGTTCCCGGAGGCACTGTAGTTTCTATTAGCACAAGCGCATCGGGCTTTATTTTTTCTCCAATGATTTCAAGAGATTTCTCAAGGTCATCAAGCTGCACATACCCGGTGGCGACATCTGCCAACGATTCTTTTATGTAGTCGCATTGCACATCAACAACGACCACATCCGCAAGACGAAGGGCTTCATATGTAAACGAAGCAGTGAGAGTCTTTTTTTCATTAACACATCTGCCAATAAGCTCATCTACCTCCGGGTCTTCCGATTTCATGGGTGTGACGCCCCTGTTAATAATTTGTATTTTCCAAAAACTTCTGGAGCTCGGTCTTTGCATTCCAATTACAAATTTTCCGGATCGGCCCGAAGCGTCCTCTGAATCAGCGATCACCGCCGCCATGACCGCTCCCACAAAACCCAGTCCCACAACGACAACTATCTCCCTCCCCAATTCCTTGTTATAACTCGCAAGCTTTTCCAGCCGCTCATATTCGGCGCTGTAATCCTGTTCATCCGGAAGGGGAAATTTTTCTCCATCAGGGCTTATTGAGAATTCTTTGTTCATTTGTTTTCCTTAATAAAAGTTATTAAGACCTTTTTGACCCTTGATTTTAGTTGGGCCACCGGCATTACGAAGACTTGTACGCCACCTCGATCAGTTTCAGGAAAAGCCGTTTTACGAAATCATATTCAAAGGTGTTTCATGCACAGGATAAAATGGCTCAATCTGTTTAGTCAAGGACAAAAAGCCGTTGAAGACCGCATGGGTATGTGTTATTTTAAAAGATTAATTGCTCACCTACAGTAATTCGGAGGAATTATGGAACCGAAATATAATCCTGAAGTTATCGAGCGCAAATGGCAATTTTTTTGGGAAAAAGAGGAAATTTTCAAAGTGGAGCTTGATAATGCCAAGAGTAAATATTACTTGCTGGAGATGTTCCCATATCCGTCAGGCCGCATACACATGGGGCATGTGAGAAATTACTGCATTGGCGATGTGGTAGCCAGGTTCAGAATGTCCCAGGGATTTAATGTGCTCCATCCAATGGGTTGGGATGCGTTTGGCATGCCTGCTGAGAACGCAGCTATAAAACACGGATCACACCCTGCAGTATGGACCATAAATAATATTAAAGAGATGCGACGCCAACTCAAGAGGATAGGCTTATCTTATGACTGGAGCCGTGAGATTGCAACGTGCCATCCGGAATACTACAGATGGGAACAGTGGCTATTCATAAGAATGATGGAAAGAGGCCTGGTTTACCGGAAAAAATCCATCGTAAACTATTGTGAACCTTGCGCGACGGTTCTTGCAAATGAGCAGGTAGAAGACGGCCAATGCTGGAGATGCGGAACCAATGTAATTCAGCGCGAACAGGATGGATGGTTTTTCAAGATTACGGCGTACGCCCAGGAGTTGCTCGAAAAATGCGATGAATTGTCAGGCTGGCCGGAGAAAGTGCTTACCATGCAGCGTAACTGGATTGGTAGAAGTGAGGGAGCGCGCATACTGTTTCAGCTTGAGAATTCTGACGACTCGATAGAAGTATTTACTACACGACCGGACACTCTTTACGGGGCAACTTTCATGAGTTTGGCCCCTGAACACCCATTGTGCCTCAAACTCTCAAGGGGAACCTCACAAGAAGCGGCAGTCCAGAAATTTGTCAACGAAGCCCTTACTCAGGACTGGCAGACCCGTGTGGGAGAGAATGCAGAAAAAAAGGGCGTGTTTTTGGGGGCTTACTGTCTGAATCCTCTCACGGGCAGAAGAATGCCAATTTATAGCGCCAACTTTGTGCTTTTTGATTATGGAACCGGAGCTGTAATGGCCGTTCCTGCGCATGATCAAAGGGACTTCGAATTTGCGAGAAAGTATGGGTTGGATATTGTGGTGGTCATACAGCCAGATGGAGAAATCCTGAATGCTGGGTCCATGACCGAAGCATACGTTGATGAAGGCTTTCTTGTAAATTCCGGCGAATTTGACGGGACTGACAATATAAGCGCCAAGAGATCCGTTTCTCAAAAGCTTGAGTCTATGGGAAGAGGCGGTTTAACAATAAACTATCGGATACGGGATTGGGGGATATCGCGTCAGAGGTATTGGGGGGCGCCCATACCAATCATTCATTGCGAAAATTGTGGGATAGTTCCAGCGCCGGATGATCAGTTACCCGTAGTATTGCCAACGGACATCGATTTTCCTGCTAGTGGCCGTTCTCCATTGCCGGAATTGGACTGGTGGGTAAACGTAACATGCCCGAAATGCGGCATACCGGCCAAAAGGGAAACCGACACCATGGACACGTTTGTCGAGTCATCCTGGTATTTTGACCGATACACATGCCCAAGATTCGATGGTGGGATACTAAACCCCAAAGAGCTAGGCTACTGGGTCCCTGTTGATCAATATATCGGTGGGATTGAACACGCTATTCTGCATCTTCTTTATTCCCGTTTTTTCACCAAAGCCTTAAGAGATCTCGGAATCAAATCGCAGGATGAACCCTTCCGGAACCTGCTTACACAGGGCATGGTAATCAAGGACGGGGCCAAGATGTCAAAATCAAAGGGTAATGTAGTAGATCCTGAAGAGCTTATTGACAAATATGGTTGCGATACGGTGCGTCTGTTCTGCCTTTTTGCGGCGCCTCCGGAAAGAGATCTTGAATGGACATCAGAGGGCGTTGAGGGAGCGGCACGCTTTCTGAACAGGGTTTGGAATCTCGTTTACCTATTCAAGGACCTCCATTTCCCTAAACATATTTCCGATCAATCAGATATTGCACGTTCGATCAGACGCTTGACACACAAGACTCTCAAAAAAGTCACTGACGACATAAACAACAGATTCAGGTTCAATACCGCAATTGCTGCAATCATGGAATTCTCGAATGAACTGGGGAAGATTTCACCAAGGGACACTATGGCTTCAAATGACCTGACAGAGGCTGTTTACTCGGCGGTCAGGTCTCTTGTGTTCATGTTATCCCCATTCACGCCGCATTTTGCAGAAGAGTTATGGGAAAACCTCGGAGGGAAAAGCGGCATGACAAGGATCGCCTGGCCGACCTATGACGAGGCATTTCTTGTAGAAGATTCCCTGCTGATCATTGTTCAGGTAAACGGAAAAAAACGATCTGAAATAAATGTGCCTGTCGATGCAACCGAAGATCAGATTAAACAGATGGCCTTGGCCGAACTCAACGTCCAGAAGTTCATTGAGGGTAAGACTATCCGAAAAATGATCGTTGTTCCAGGAAAGCTTCTGAATATAGTGGTAGGTTAAAGAGTAAATTTATCTGGCAATAAATCGCCAGTCTTGATAAGAGTCCGGTTGAAAAGTATTTCGAACCTGATTTCCATGAAGAACACCAATAGATATTACAAACAGTTATATGAATTTGCTTAACTGAGCTAGTCCAACATAATGAGATTTTTTCGTAATATTAATTGTAGCCGAAAAACTCTCAAAAAAAATTTTTTATGCCGGTTACGCGTACGCCTTTATCAGGAGTCATCAAATTACGGTTTAAGACCGGTTCTTAGACTTTTTGCATCAGTCTTTATTTTAATTATAATTTCCGGATGCGGTTATAGATTCAGTGGTTCCAGAAGCGAGTCTCCCTTTCCTCCCAATTTGAAAACGCTTTCTATTGAAAGCGCAATCAACAATACGGTTGTTACAGGAATTGAGACTGAACTCACAAACGAGCTCAGACGTGAATATTCTCTTGGGACGTCGATGAAGCTCGTTCCTGAAGGAGCTGACGCAACGCTAAAGACCAGTATCATCTCGTATGAGGACACGCCCTCCGCATATCGGGCGGACGGCAAGGAACTAACGCGAATCGGAGTGCTTAAAGTTAACACTTCATTGATAAAGAGTCAGGACAAACAGGCGCTTTGGAAAAAGGACCTGTCTTCGTCCTATACGTATACGGTCACTGATTCGATAGCAGGAACTCTTTCAAACCGGCGTAAGGCCATTTCCCAGATGATAAGGGATCTGACCCCCAGAATTCACAGAGCCATGTATGACAATTTCTGAACAGATATCTATTCCCAGGACCTCAGGCTTTATTGACATGACACCATCCAATGAATCCGCCTCATCATAATAATTGCCAGAAAAAATTATTATGCAAATAAATGAACAACGCAATTATTACCTGCTCATTGTAATTATTTCGGCCCTGTTTGTTTATGTTGCCGGTCACTTCCAGGCTCTGACAAATCAATATGTGATTAACGATGATGTTCGTCAGCAGATTTACTCGATGCAACGATGACAGGATCCTGATCTGTTCCGGGATGACGTGTTGACCAGGTATGCGGAGAACTACGTTCCGATAGGGGTAAAATCCATCTACTATGCCTTTGCCGGAGTTATGAATCCAGTTCAGTTCCCAAAGGTTGTGACAGGTTTTCTGTTTATAATCAACGCCGTGTTACTCTTTTTTATTGGATGCAGGTTTGATGACAATTTTACCGCGCTCAACTTTTCGATCGGGTCCCTCTTATTCAATTTAATGAACTCTGTGAAAATGGAAAAGAACTCATTGGAGTCAAAACGCAGTCACATTTTCGGAGTTGCTTGACAGAAACACTTATTGGGGAATATTTGGTTAAGATAAATCCTTTTTTTATTCCGCTATAAAATCAACGGGGAGGTTTCAGACATGCAGAGGAAAAAAATTACGGTTATCGGCGCCGGAAACGTTGGCGCTTCTGTTGCGGCGTATGCTTCAGCCCAGGAATTGGGGGACATAGTAATAGTTGATATTCTTGAGGGAATACCCCAGGGAAAGGGCTTGGACATGTACGAGACTACTCCGGTCCTGGGAGTGGATACGAAGGTCTCAGGAGTAAACGACTATGAATCGACCGCCGACAGTGATCTGATCATTATTACTGCTGGTATAGCGCGCAAACCTGGCATGAGTAGGGATGACCTTCTTTCCACTAACGTCCGTATCGTAGGAGAGGTAAGTGAGAAAGCGGCCAAATATTCGCCCAACGCTATAATGATTATCGTCTCAAACCCCTTGGATGCAATGGTCTATACAGCCTGGAAGAAGTCTGGATTCGATCCGAGAAAAATTATCGGCATGGCCGGTGTTTTGGATACCGCTCGTTTCAGGACCTTTATTGCTGAAGAAATTGGGGTTTCAGTAGAAGATATTAACGCGCTGGTGCTTGGAGGTCACGGAGATACTATGGTTCCCCTCACCCGTTACTGTTTTGTTGGTGGGGTTCCAATAACAAAATTTATGTCAGAGTCTCGACTGGAAGAGTTGGTACAAAGAACGAGACAGGGCGGAGCAGAAATCGTCGGGCTTTTAAAGACCGGGAGCGCGTATTACGCGCCTGCGGCGTCAGCGGTTCAAATGGCAAAATCAGTCCTGCAGGACAAGAAAAGACTTCTGCCAGTAGCCGCTTATCTCAATGGAGAATATGGCGAAACAGGAATATTTGTCGGCGTTCCAGCAGTATTGGGAACTTCTGGTGTTGAAAAAGTTATCGAGGTTGACCTGACTCCAGAAGAAAAAACTGCATTTCAGAAATCCGTGGATGCCGTTAAGGGCCTTGTTGTGGAGGTTGACCGTTTTCTGTAAAACCTGTGGGAAAAAGTTAAACATAATAAGTTTCTTGTTGATAGGCTTTTTGGCCTGCATATTGCATATCTATAGGTAACAAACGACTCCTAATCCATACCCTCAGCCCTCCTTGAAAATAAGGTGGGCTATTTTTTTATTCATTTATGCTGTTATTTATGCAAGTTAGCCTGCGACTGCCAGATACGCGCCAGGATATTGTCAAAAGACACTTGGTTAATTTTTGCGCTATAGTAAATTGCCATAGATCATGAAACTGAGACAAAAACATCCAAGAACACTTTTTCCAAACCTTAACATATCGAATAGCTTGATCATTGTTTCAGTGCGAAACATTTTCGATGCGCTGATTACTTTTTTCACAGTGAATGATTCAGATTTACCCGATCTCAACCGTCATGTTGGTTCGTGAAGTCATTACCATGATAATATGATGATCGACTAAGGTCCGATTAATGTTTCAACCTTTTTGAAAGGCATCCAATTTGACTCCTGGAACTTACTACATAGAAACTTATGGCTGTCAGATGAATGTTCACGACTCCGAGATAATGTCGGCCCTCATGGAAAGCATCGACTTCAGTTTAACGACCGATGAGAAGACAGCTGATGTCGTAATCATCAACACGTGCGCCATAAGAGGGAAATCACAACACAAAGTTTACAGCGCGCTTGGGCGATTTAGACAAACAAGGAAAAACAACCCCAACCTTGTCATAGTCGTTGCCGGCTGCGTGGCTCAACAGGAGCGCGAAGCGCTGCTAAAAAAATCTGAGCTTGTGGATCTTGTCCTGGGAACTCACCAGATTGCAGAATTGCCTGTTATGGTTGAGAAAATCAGACGGGAAAGAGTGCGGATTACAAAAACAGATTTTTCACGAGACGTTCAATCCCTTGGAATAAAGGGTGTTCATCCGAAAAAAAATCAGGTTTGTTCATTTTTGACAATCATGCAGGGGTGCTCGAATTTTTGCTCGTACTGCGTTGTCCCGTTCACCAGGGGGCCTGAACAAAGCAGGCCTCTAGACGAAATACTCGAAGAGGCCCACTGGCTGGTTTCAAACGGAATCAAGGAAATAACTCTGCTAGGGCAAAATGTGAATGCTTACGGTCTCGATCTTGGCAGCAGAGGCGCCGGTTTTTGTACTCTTCTTGAGTCACTTAACAATATTATAGGATTGCAAAGAATACGATTCACAACTTCTCATCCGAAGGATTTTGATGAAAATGTCATAGATGCAATGGCTTCCATGGACAAGGTGTGCGAACATATTCACCTACCCATCCAAAGCGGTTCTGACTCAATACTTGAATCCATGAGAAGAAAATATACTAAGAGCGAATATTTTTCCAAGATAGAGGCGTTGCGCGACAAATTACCTGGCGCGGCCATAACAACTGACATAATCGTGGGCTTTCCTGGTGAGACGGAACAGGATTTTAGGGACACGATTTCTACTCTTGACCAAATAAAATACGATCAAATTTTTTCGTTCAAATATTCGGTCAGACCGAGAACTGCCGCTGAGACTTTCCCGGACCATGTTTCCGAAGACATAAAGAAAGACAGGTTAGCTCAGGTTCACGAACTTCAGGACAAAATCACGAGCGAGTATCACAAATCCATGGAAGCCTCGACTGTCGAGGTTTTAGTGGAAAAAGATCCTTCAGGACCATCGGGACAGGCTTCCGGGAGAACCAGGACCAACAAAATCGTTAATTTTGAATCTCCGATAACGGATCTGGTGGGGTTGACGGTGAAAGTGAGAATATTGGAAGGGCTTAAACATTCCTTACGTGGAAAACTGCTCCAGGAATCCTTAAATAAGAAGTCTATCTAATCTGTTGTTTATTTGCGCCAATTGAGAGCGTCATCCCTGCCCGAAGCATAAGACCTGATCTGAAGGCCGCTTTTTCTATTAGTTTTTCGGCCTGAAACAGGCAATCTTCCAGGCTTATCGGTCCGGGAGCGATACTGGCAATCGCGTGAATACCGTTTCGCAGGATGTTTTCGGCGCCTTCTCCCAGACTACCTGATAAACAGATAGCGACTTTATCATATTTTTTGGCCAACTCTCCCACCCCCGATGGCGCCTTGCCAAACGATGTCTGGCTATCTGTCCGTCCTTCTCCAGTAACTATGAGATCCGCTTCCCTAACAAGATTTTCCATTCCGGTGGCCTCCAGCACTATCTGGACACCCGGCTTGAGAACTGCGTCCGTAAAAAACAATAGGCCGGCGCCCATTCCTCCAGCGGCTCCAGCTCCGGGAATGTTGGCCACATCTCGCCCCGTTGTTGCAAAAGCTATTTTAGCGAAATTCATCAACGCGCTATCTAGTTCACTGATCATCTCCGGAGTGGCGCCCTTTTGTGGACCGTAGATTACAGAAGCTCCATTCGGTCCATACAGGGGGTTGTCAACGTCACACGCAACCGTTATCTGTGTCATTTTGAGGCGAGGATCTACCTGTGAAAGGTCAATCCTGTGAAGATTTTTCAGCGCCGCTCCTCCTGGAGGAAGACTCTCACCAGCCTTGTTCATGAACCTGAAGCCAAGAGCTTCAGCCATTCCCGCGCCCCCATCGTTTGTGGCGCTCCCCCCAAGTCCCAGAATAATTTTCATGTACCCTCGATCCATCGCCACTCTGATAAGCTGACCTACGCCGAATGAAGATGTCACTCGAGGGTTCCGTTTCGTCTCGAGAACCAGACTCAACCCTGAAGCCGCAGCCATTTCAATGACTGCGGTTTGCCCATCTCCCAAGACACCCCAAACAGATTGAACCGCAGCCCCATCGGGCCCTCTGACCCACGACTGAAAAACCCTTCCACCAGTGGCGCAAACCATCGCCTCAACTGTTCCCTCTCCCCCATCGGCAATCGGGATTTTGTGAATTGATGCTCCCTCAAAAACTCTGACAAGTCCTTTTTCCATCGCATTGGCTACCTGAGTTGAAGACAGGCTTCCCTTATATGAGTCAGGGGCAATAAGTATTTGCATGTTCTTCATATTCTTTATTTGTTTTCTCTCGGAATTTGATTGGATCATGAAAGCTTTTCACGTCGGGGGAAATTTTTGCAGGGTTTTGTATTTGGGATTTCCAGAAGCAGGCATTTTCTGTTAAAACATAAAAAGAAGCCCGACCGATGGGGTCGAGCTGGGAGACGCCGTCAAGCGGCCGGGCTCACTAAATTGAAAGGCCGTGTGGACAGTGGGTTCTCTTAACCTGTGCTAGCTGTGATCCGGATGTTTATTAATTTTTCAACGGTTGTGATCTCCGGATCGTGTGTTTGAGTTCCCTTACTGCTCACCGGCCTGACAAAACCAGTTTACTGTTTAGAATATGAATCCTAGTTCAGCAAAACCGCCATCTATCGTGTAGTTTAGAGCGTAATCCAGCTGATTCTTGTTTTGATTGATATATCTGTAGCCACCTTTCAGATAACCCCATCTTCCATAATTAAGGGGTATTGAGTATCGGCCACCAAGTTGAACGTCCCAGGCGGTCACATTGTCGGCAAACATCGCTGTGGCTCTGTTGTCGAAGGAGAAGGTCCCTCCGGTAGAGGAAGTCATCACACATTTCTGGAGCTCAAGCCCTACAGAAACAGTGTCCATGCTTTTGCTGAAAGTGTTGGCTTGCCATCCGCAGTTAATGCATCCCGCATCAATCCTGTCGTCTGTGTGCATCCAGCCACCAAAAACACTTAGCATGGTGTTGCAGGTTTTGATCGCGTCGTAGAGTAAGCCAACCTGATAGTAACCGTGCTGCCAGCGCGTTGTGATCATATTGCCATTGTTGTAAAGATAGGGGGTGTAACTTCCCTGTGTGAATCCAAAGTAAAAGGAGTCCTGGACCCAGCCGCCACCCTTGGTTTCGTTGCCAAGCGCCCAGAATCTCACCGACCAGCGTGGTCTGAACTGATAGCGAGCGTCAACTGCAGGCAAGACCTGGTAGCCTGGAAGCTGTAGGCTGTCGGAGAAACTCGGGTTATTGTTGAATCCTGAGTAATAGCCCCACCACCAGTTCTGGTTCATATTCGGCCACGAAATGTTTCCACGAAGTCTTGCAAACAAGGCCTGAGCGCCTATCTGCCATTGTCCGACCTGTGGCGTAGGGAGAATACAGGTTGGTGGTTGAAACCCGGGTGAACAAATTGTTTGGATAGGTGGTTTGACTTTTGTTATGAGGGCCGGTGGCGCCCCATAATAAGAGGCGCCTGCGGTGCGCCGGGCTTTGGTCGGTTGAACAATCGGGGTCGTCGCTGCGCTTGTTTGATTCGGCTTGAGCAGAATTTCAAGCGATTCATCAGGCCCTGCTGCCCAACAAACATTAAAAAGACAGGTTGATACTAAAATAACTAGACATACCAACGGCGTAAAAGGGATTCTTCTCAACATACCCTTCCTCCCAGCTCAAAATGTTGAAATTCCCTTTATCTGTTGGATTAATTTCTGTCAAGCAAAAAAGATATGTTTTTATCAATAGGTTAAATTTATTTTCAAGAAACAGGTCTATGCTCTTACAAAGCAATCGGTTTCAAACCATTGTAATACATACATAATACCATGACTAATACTGACACAGACAGCGCGCATTTCTATCGCGTCTACGCCGTATTGACAGGCCTGAAAAAATGTATTATTGCTATCTAACCATAACTACTAATGTTTCTCGTTTTTTGTCCAGCGCCTGACCTGAGGTCAGGTATCAATATATGTTATTAACATATTGTTTTATTTGAACAACAAGGCAATAAACATGATATCATCAGTTAATCATCAGACTTCTATTCCGATTACCAAAATGGATTGCAATCGCAATTCAACGCGCAGCCCAGAGAAAACTCGATATGTTAGCATTATACTATATCTTATTAATATCTTGACATTATTTCATGTTATTAATTTTTACGCATACGCGCAGACGCCTGCCTTTAATCGTGAGCTTAAATCAATAATTGATAGAGAACTTCAAGATGACATGCTTGTTTCGGTCCGTGTTTCGGAATTGGGTTCCGGGTCGGTTTTAATGGAAATGAATCCTGACTTGCCTCTCGTTCCAGCATCAACGATGAAGGTTGTGACGAGCGCGTGCGCGCTGAGCGCCTTAGGGGCTGATTTCTGTTTTCCAACTACTGTTTATGCGGATGGAATGAAAGGCTCTTCAGTAGAAAATCTGTACGTTAAGGGAACCGGGGACCCCCATTTTGTGACAGAAGACCTTTTCCTGCTGGCGCGCATGATCAAGGACAGGGGGTTGCTAGAGGTGCGCGGTTCCATAGTGGTTGATGATTCCTTTTTTCTGCCTGGAAAGCCACTAGATGAGAACGAGGATCTTGGCATACGCGCCTACCATGCGCCCTACAGCGCATTGTCCCTAAATTTTAATTCCCTCAAGGTGTTGGCGATTCCGGCCACGAATGTGGGGCATTCGGCGAGGGTAATTCTGGATCCTGCGAGTCAGTTCGCTTCACTCAAATCGAATGTCAGAACTGTTGAGGGTTCTAGGGCCGGTCAGTTGGAGATCAACAAAACAATTGACGCGTCCGAGCGCGAAACAATATCGGTAAGTGGTTCCATCGGTGTGGAAGCGCAGGCGAGAGGAAGGTACGTGAATATATCTAATCCTTCCGTGTATTTTGGTTATACATTGAAAGAATTTTTACAGCGTGAAGGAATCAAGTTCAATGGCGCAATCACAAGATCAAGAGTTAATGATTCTGCGACATTGATCTGCGAATACACCTCCAAACCTGTTAGTTCTGTAGTTTACTGGCTCAATAAATTTAGCAATAACTTCATGGCTGAACAAATTTGTCTGACATTGGGAGCGAAAGCATACGGAGTCCCGGGCACAAGAGAAAAGGGTCTGGATGTTCTCAAGCGCTATCTGCTCAACTGCGGAGTTCCTGAATCGAATTTTTCTCTTTCGGACGCTTCTGGGTTGTCTCGAGGCAACAAGGTAAGCGCGTCAGTCCTTGTGAAAGTTCTTCAGGTTGCAGTTGGCGACTTCAATTATGGCCCCGAATATTTGTCATCCTTCGCAGTTTCGGGTGTGGATGGCACTCTAAAGGACAAGTTTAATGATGATTCCATGCGTCGCAGGATAAGGGCCAAGACGGGCACATTGAGAGGCGTTAGCGCCCTGGCGGGATACGGGGTGGCCAGAGACGGTAAGATACTCGTCTTCTCAGTGATTGTTAATTCAACCAAGGCAAAGGGGTTTCTGGATCAGGCGGAAAAAATAACTCGCGCGATCCTGAATACCAAGTTTGATAAAAAATAGGACAATCGAAACTATCGATTGTCCTACCCTGATTTTGAGCCAGATAAAAATTCTATTTATTTACCAAGCCTTTAGCCGATCTTAATCTATTGACCACCCTTGTCTTTCCAACAATGTCCAGTAGCTCAAACAGTCCCGGGCCTACGGAAGAACCGGAAACCGCCGTCCTGGCAGCGTTGATAATCAACCCGGCCTTAATTTCTTTCTTATCTGCAAAAGACCGGAACACTTCCTCAAGGGCGCTCGAATTATAATCCTCAAGCTGTTCAATCTCATCAGCAAGTTCTGGTAGAAAAAAAGCAAGGCGGTCGTCGCATTTCAGATTTTTCTTCACAGCTTTTTCATCGAACTCAAAATCATCGCTGAAATAGGCTCTACCCCTGGATGAAAAGTCTTCCAGCGTCAAGAAACGTGATCTAATCAAATCAATGGTTTTCTGAAACCATTGTTTTTGACCGGTTTCGTAAGACTCGTTCCATAGCTCTTTGGCAACCAGTTCTTCTTTCACGTACGGGAAAAGCTCTTCGATAGGCATGGTTCTAAGATAAGTCGAATTGAAATGAATAGCTTTAGGGTCTGTCCAATTTTTGGAGTCCCCTGGGGTATAGTTGAAGATGGAGTTGGCCCTGTTTATACGACTAAGATCAAATGCTTTAATCAGCTCGTCCCTTGAAAAAAATTCCTGTCCATCAGGACCCGACCAACCCAGAAGCGCCATAAAATTACACAGGGCCCAAGGAAGGAATCCCCTGTTTTTATAATATGCTATTGTAACAGACTCACCATGAACCCTCTTGGAGAGCTTGGCTTTCTTGTTATCCAGAGTCAGCGGCATGTGGGCAAATATAGGGGGAACAACACCCAGGGCCTCATAGATCAGAACCTGTTTTGGGGTATTAGCAAGCCCGTCAGCGCCTCTGATGACATGGCTGATCCTATCCAGGGTGTCATCAACGGCGTTTGAGAGAATATAAAGTGGAGAGCCGTCCGAGCGTAATATTACGAAGTCTTCTATGTCAGCGGCCCTTTTTTCCATGCGACCATAGACAGCGTCATCAAAAACTATTGTTGAGTCGGAATCTCGCGGGACTTTAAACCTTACTACGAAAGAATCATTGTTTCTTAATCTGTTTTCAATTTCATCCTGGTCAAGTTTGCGGCATCGACCATCATACATGAAGGCGACTTTTTGTTTTTCAGCATCATTACGTTGAGCCTCCAGGTCTTCTTTCGAGCAGAAACACCTGTAAGCGTTCCCAGTAGCCAAAAGTCCGGATGCCGCCTCCGAATGTTTTTTCAGGTTATGCGACTGAAAATACGGCCCTTCGTCCCAATTCAGACCTAGCCAATGAAGGCCATCGAGAATTTCCTGGACTGATTCGGTTGTGGAACGCTCAGCGTCCGTATCTTCTATCCTGAGGATAAACACACCGTCATTTTTTCTGGCCCATAGCCAGTTATAGAGAGCTGTCCGGGCGCCCCCCAAATGTAAATATCCTGTTGGCGATGGCGCAAATCGCACCCGTGTCTGAACTGCATTACTTGATTGATCGTTCATGAGAGAAAATTTCACACTCCAGCCGTCGGATCTAGTATTATAACCGGTTTCTTGGAGATACTCCCAAATTCGTTCCGGTTCTCGAAGGTTCCCACTATATCTCCACAATGCATCGGCACCACATAGTCAGTATTTATCATAGAGGCGGCTTCACCTGCCTGTTTCACGGTCATGGTGTAAGTGCCTCCGACCGGCAACAGGGCTACGTTTGCCCTGACCTCGGCCATTTCCGGAATCTTGTCGGTATCGCCGCTGTGATAGATTCGAACTCCGTCAATCTCGACAACATAACCTAACCATCCGTTTTTTTGGGGATGGAAGTCTTTGTCTATATTGTATGCCGGGTATGCTTCGACATTGATGTCACCAACATTAATTGATTGGCCTGGCCTAATTTCCCTGAATGACGCTCCAAAATTGGCCTTGCAATCCGCTGGACCTATAATTACGGTTGAAGGCTTCCGAATCAGGGCTATGTCTTCAATAGACAGGTGGTCAAAATGACTGTGCGTTATACAAACAAGGTCCGCTGGTTTTGGATTTTTAAGTTTCCACGGGTCAATGTAAACAGTTGCTTTTTCTCCATCAATTCTGAAGCTGGCATGGCCCAGCCAGACTATTTTTTCTTTGATAAAGGACTCGAGATTCATTTTATTTCTCTCCCAATAAGGTTAGTTAAGATTCGTTCTTCATCAGGAATTATTTTTGCAAAAAGAGACATGAATATGTTCATGACCAAAAACTGTTTTTTGTTTAAACTATACCCCAGAAAATTGTTGGATACTTGCTTCAGCATCGAAAAAAATCCTAAATGAGAGCATCACCTCGTTTTGCTCAGAGTTGGAGTTACAATGAGAGAAAAAAACCAGCGAAAAAAAAACTTTCCAGAAACCGTTACACGCTCTAACAACGACATGAAAATGATAATTACCGGCCTGGGAATAGTCGCGCTTTTCATCCTCATTGGTTACATCAGCCTGGAATCAAATATGAGGGAAACCAAACCGAAAAACAGGGGGCCAGTGAAGGACCCCAAAAAGTTTGGTCTTCTCGAGAAGAATTGCTCCAGGCATTTTTTGGTTTCGCTGGCCCTCGGCGTCAGACTCCCGCCGGGGCAAAATGCCATCGCACAGTGTCCTGAGAAGAGGAACAAACTCAGTCTTGCATGAAAATGTTTCATGACTCAGGAATTCTCGGCGAATTCAAACAGTCGCATAAAAAACCCATCAGACGGGCTTATCGGGATGTCCTGGCCGTTACCTGACGGGGTTCAAAAGAGCGATAGTTTAGTATATAGTAACCGAAGAGGGTTGAAAATAAAAATCTTAAAAGTTATTCAAGGCATAACTGGCAAACATTTCGTTCGAATTGACTGAAACTTCTCTATTGCGGACAATTTCTGAAAGGGGATCAATATAAATGCGGGCTATTTTCAGCTCACTCTTTCGTTTTTTTTTGACAGGCGTGGCTTCCCTGCTACCGTTTATGGTGACAATTTTTGTGGTAAGCTGGATAGTGAAAATAGCTGACGCCTATGTTGGTCCGAGTAGCGCCTTTGGACAATTTCTCGCGACCATAGTGAGTCCGGAATACAAGATCCCGGGCTACCTCGGTGGCTACATGGTAGTTGTGCTCGTCATAATAATTTTAGGGTTCCTGATTACCAGGGCAACGGTGGTGAAATTGCACAAGGCTCTCAACGCCATTGTGTCGCGTATCCCTCTCGTGGGAAAAATTTATTCGGCTGTAGACCAGGCCGTCGATTTATTTGGTCAGAAAGGAAACTCCGGATTAGAGAAATTCGGCGGAGTAGGACAAGTGCGGCTTGGTAACGTCACGGCCTTATGCCTTTTGACCTCGTCCCAACACTACATCATGGCTGATGGTAAGGAACATGTGCTGGTATTCATTCCCAACTCGCCAATTCCCGCCACCGGTTTTAATGTGTTGGTTCCGGTAGAGGATTTTAGGCCTTTGGACATGCCGATGGAAGATCTGCTGAAACTTCTCATGTCACTTGGATTGTTAGGCCCTCAGGCTCTAGGCTCGCGAATTTCCCAAAAGCCCTGCCACATTGATACAGACCAAAACATCAACAATTAATTAAAGTACTTTTTATAACCCTTGAATTTGTGTATTATCCGGTCTCCTAATGCCCTGTATGGGGCTTTGGACATCGGAGACGCCATGAAGTTGAACCGAAAACTTGTCTTGGTTTCAATACTTTACTTTGCAGAAGGTTTTCCTTTCGGGATAATTGAACAGACATTTCCTGTATATTTCAGAATACATGGCATGAGCCTTATCGATCTGGGAATTCTAAGTCTGGTTAGCGTTCCTTATGCCTTGAAATTCCTCTGGGCGCCAGCGGTAGATTTTATTGGCGCCAGGCGTCACTGGATATCTGCGGCCCAGTTTCTCATGGCGGCATCGATAATCATTTTGCTCCCAATGGACCCAGCTTCCCCAACTACCCTTTTCTGGACAATGCTTCTCACTTTTTCTGTTCTTTCGGCAACTCAAGATATTGCGATTGACGCCTATACAATTGAGTTACTCAGTTCGTCAGAAATGGGAATTGCCAATGGTTTCAGGCAGGCTGCCTATAGGGTTGCGCTAGTGCTGTCCGGTGGAGTTTTCATTGCGTTGGGTGGCTGGATGGGGTGGCAATTTACATATTTTATTGCAGCCGGTGGACTGGCTATTTGCGGACTGATTTCCCTGCGCCTGCCGCATATAGAAGTCCAGCGGCCTCGGTTTTCGTTCAAATCATTAGGCGCCCCCATTCAGGATTTGCTTAAAAGACCGAGTGTCGTGCAGGTCGCCTGTTTTATTTTACTTTTCAAACTCGGGGACCTGGCAATCGGGCCCATGGTAAGGCCATTCTGGCTTGATCAGGGTCTTACAACCACAGAAATAGGTTTGATCACAGGATCGATAGGAGTTGTTGCAGGAATAGCAGGCGCGTTGATGGGCGGATTATTCATGACCAGATACGGCATTTTCAAGGGATTATGGTTCCTTGGACTTTGGCAATCCCTAAGCAATCTGTCTTACGCCGTGGTGGCCGCATACCCGGGCTTTGGCGCCTCTGGTATTTATGTGGCTTCATTTTTTGAGTCCTTTTGTGGCGGTCTGGGCACTTCAGCCTTTCTGGCGTTCTTGATGAGCATTTGTCAGAAGGAGTTTTCGGCCACCCAATATGCGCTGCTATCAGCTCTTTTCAGAATTTCAGGAACAATTGCAGGCTCCCTGAGTGGCTGGGCGACTCAGGATATAGGCTATGCATACTATTTTGTATGGACATTTGTTCTTTCGTTGCCGGCATTCCTTTTTGTCAGAAGCGCCAGGGGGTGGATACCGGCCTACGGTAGCCCGGAAAAGTCTTCTGACTGATTACCACGAAAATATCAATCATGTAATCTTGGCTAACTTATTCTGGCCAGGGGTCTATCCCAGGTGTCTCAACCCATCCGCAATCGGCAGACGGCTTACCCTGATGGCTGGAGGCAGAGCCGCAAGCAGTCCCACTGCCAGAGACACCAAAAGAATAAGCCCCAATGTGCTATGGGTTACCTCAAATACCGGTAGAAAAGCTTTCAGCTGGTTCTGAAAAATGATCCCGCCCGGAAACGTCAGAACCGCTCCCAGTAAACCCCCAGTAAAAGCCAAAGCTACTGATTCACCGCAAATCAGTCCAAAAATAAAAATTGGACCAAAACCTAATGTTTTGAGTACAGCAAACTCTCCGGAACGTTCCCTTGCAGTCATTGCCATGGTATTTGCCAAAACAATCAGTATGATTCCAATTACCACAATTGATATGATTTGAACCGCCCCGATAATGGCTTCCGTCATTGAGACAAAACCCATTTGAAATGCTTTCTCGGTCTCGGTAAGTGTTTCAGCGAGGGAATTTTTGAACAATGAATCAATGTCCTGTGAAATTTCAGGGGCTTTGTCTGGATCTTTAACTTTTACCATATACCACCCGGCCTTGTTGGCCAGATCGGGTGAACTCTTTTTAAGGGCTTCATTCAAAAAATCGTAGCGAAAAAAGAAAGCTGTCTCGTCAGTATTTTTTTGAGCGCCTTTGTAAACCCCTACTAGCGTAAGCTCTATCTTTCCCGGATAAATTGTGCCCTGTAATGGAATAACATCCCCTATTTTCCACCCAAATCTATCGACCAGCGCCTTGCCGGCTATCGCTGCGTTTCTGTCTTTTTCAAAAGCCTTTTTTTCATCTACCGTGAGCAGGAACTCAGGATACATATCGAGGTAATCAAGCCCATTGATAGCAAACTGGGGAAAAAAGTTTTTCTTGTCTTTGTAGACTCCGCCATACCATAGCCCGTACCCAACTCCGCTCACACCATGAACCTGCGATATTTTGTTACGGTATGAAAGTGGCAGGGAGTAAATAAGAGATATCTTGTTTCTTGTCACCAATCGATTGACTGAGGATGTTTCAACCCCAATATACCATGCCCCGATCAGTGTCTGCAAAATGCCAAAGGCCAGCATCGCTATCGACACACCCAGGAGAGTCAGCGCTGAGCGCAATCTGCTTCTGAAGACGTTTCTGATAATCAGTCTTATCAATCTCAGACTTTCTCATCAATTGGGAGGTCGGGCGTTTTTGAGCAAAATAACTGTTTGATACGGTATAGTTTATTCACGGAATTTGAAATACGTTCCACATTGCCTTTTATTTCCATTGAAATTTGTTTCGCCTGACTTTCAACAGCCTTGTCCATGACGTTCAAGACATGAATGGCCAAATAATCAGATCTCTTACGCAGTTTTTTTATTCGCCTGCCTGACAACCAGGTGATCAAAAGCAGCTCCACAAGAACCAGAGCCAATAAGGCTGTGAAACCGTCAGGGCCGAACAACCCGGAGGCTAAAGCAATCAACGCCCACACAGACCCTATCAAGTCAAAGTCATTGAATATTTTCATGATAGAGTCCTGCCCGGAAAAACGGACAAATAACAACCCTAACGGAATACACAAAATCAGGATTTGAATAAACCTCAAAAAAATGGAACTGATTTTTTTGGCGCCTGGGTCGTTTTTTTTTGACAACAGCGTCAGGAACTCTTCTACCACATTTGAACCTGTAACAACAAAATCGTTTGGCTTTGTCTGGCTGATTCGCCCCAAAGAACCAAGCATTGCTTCAGAATTGATTCTGGCTTCAATACTACTTATTCTCTCGATCCATGGGCCGCTCAATGTAGCTAGAACTTCCCTGATTTTAGCCGAGACCTGGTCTGCATATCCTTCGTTTTCAACATAAAATCGTCCTGTCAATAATCTCATGACAAGTTTGACGGAAGAAATTGAATTGTCTGTGCGGAGCAAATATTCAAAAATGGCGGAAGAAATTTTTTGTTTGTTGAGCTCGTTACTGCCCATCACTTTGGGCCAGTCATTTTCCTGCGTTATTTCAGCAACTGTTTGGATGGCTTGCAGTTTCAAATCGGGTTTTGCCTGTTCATAAATTCTGTCAAACAGGCGCCGGGACTTGTGAAACAAATTCAGGAACTTTATACTTTCAACTTCTTTGGAATTTCGTCTGGCCATGATGAATTCCCTGAACCTGGAAAATTCTTCACTCAAGAATTTGTCTTTGAGAATAGTGGTGAATTCTTCATGACCTGACAGGGAAAAAACCCGTGGGTTGTTTATTTTGGCTTCTGTTTTAAGATGAAAGATGAAATCTCCCAAAGCTTCTTTCAGTCTTGAATATTTGTCTGAACAAGTATTATCAAGCAACTGGTCTGATTTGTTGAACACAAAACTGAAATTGTTTTGATGAGAGTTAGATTTCTTGATAAATTCAAAAAAAGTGGCATTAGCGTATTTTTCCGGACTGACCACCCAAATTATCATGTCCAGATTTGGTAATATTTTCAATGTAGTTTGTTCATTCTTATTGTCATGACTGTCAAAATCCGGCAAATCCACAATTATTAGATCTCTTATGATGTCTATCTGATGAGTGGCGTCTGGTTCCCTGAAAAGCTCGTCACCCCGGTAAAAAGACGTAATAGCATCCTGATGCCTGTATAGAACAGCCCTGTCTGTATAAGGACGTCTGTCTGACGCAAGTGAAATTTCTCTCTGCGCTAACGCATTAATCAACGTAGACTTTCCAACCCCTGTGCCTCCGACAAAACCCATTACAATGGTGAATTTTGTAAGTTTCGTCTTGGCCAGAAGCTCCATCGCCTGATCTTGAAACGCTTTGTTATCAGATGCGCCCAAAAGATCGGGACCTTCTGAATCGAGAAATCCATTTAGCCGTTCGATCGATTTTGCCAGGGTTGAACAGTCCACAACATTTTCTAACTGATTAGTAATCTGAGAGTCTCTTGAGTGGGGTATGGCGTTCAAGGCGTTACGAGGAAAGAGCCAGCCTTGCCTGAGAGAAGTGGCTCAGACAAAGCAATTGTAATTACCACGGAATTTTAACAACTTCAGAATCCTTGCATTCCGCATCCAGTGGTCTTAACCACGGGAACCATATCGGGATAGGCTTGAGAGACAAGCAAGGGGCCTTAAATTCGAACGCTTGGTTACAACCGGGCAAACATACCGAGAATGTCCCAAGGCTTACCCAAGGTAAGACATGAAATTCAGTCTTAATCAATGTGGGCCATATTGGTAAATCGAATGGTATTGCAACAGGACCAACCGTCTCTGGAGGAGGTGGCTTATCCGGCAAACAGGGTCTCGGAAGTGTATTTCCCGCCATACATACATAAGGAGCCAGTAACAGCAGAGCCATCATTATGACAAACAATTTCTTGAATCTGTTCATCTCTCTCTCCTAATCGGCATTACCGATTGAGGCGCCGAACGACATAAAAAAATAATATACTAGGGTTATGCTACCATGCCAGGATATGGAAAGTCAATCCGGCTTACGCGTTTTGGCGCTGCACAACCCCGAAGGATTGTCCTGCCTGAATCTTATCCAATTCGACCAGTTTTTTTCTTAAAAATTAAAAAAAGATCGACAACTCCATGAATCGTCGATCTTTCAAATAACCTCTTTAAAGGAAATTACATTAGCTATTACAGTTGCTTGGACTTGTAATCAACCTGCTGTTTCTTTTCCAGCAGGGTGGCGTGCGCTGCCGCAAGCCTGGCTATCGGAACTCTGGGGCCTGAACATGACACGTAGTTCAACCCTATGTTGTGGCAGAACTGTATGGATGCAGGATGTCCACCGTGCTCCCCGCAAATACCAATCTTCAGATTCGGGTTGGTTGTTCTTCCGGAACTTACCGCCATCTTCATCAACGCCCCAACTCCAACCGTATCGAGAGATTCGAATGGGTTGGCGGGTAGAAGTCCCGCTTCCTGATAGAATGGCAGGAACTTGTTTTCAGCGTCTTCACGGCTGAAAGAGAATGTCGCCTGAGTAAGATCATTTGTTCCAAACGAGAAGAACTCTGCAACTTCCGCAATGCTTTGAGCCGTTACGCAGGCCCTGACAACCTCAATCATTGAACCGAACTTGAATTTTAGCTTCAGATTGTTTGCAGATTCTATTTCGGCCTGGCATTCATCGACATATTTCTTGACCCAGCGAAGTTCCTTGTGTGAGCAGACTTGGGGGACCATAATTTCGGGAAACACCTCAAATCCCTCTTTCATACATTCAGCAGTAGCTTCGAGAATGGCCTGAATCTGCATCTGGTAGATTTCCGGATAGGTTATGCCCAGACGCACTCCCCTATGCCCCAGCATTGGGTTGATTTCCCTGAGGGTTCTCACCCTCTGAAGCATAAGTTTTCTTTTTGCCAGAGCTTTTTCAACCGTAACCGGGTCAAGAGCTGACAGGTTTAGCGGTAGCAGTGAAAGTCCTTCCAGATAGTGAGAATGGGCGTCAACATCTACTAGCCTGACTGCGTCCAGAAGTTCCTGAGCTGCTTTCTGTATTGAGCTCAATCTTTTAAGTTCTTCAAGCTGTTTTATTAAATCGTTTTCACTAGGCAAAAATTCGTGGATTGGTGGATCGAGGAGACGAATAGTCACTGGATAAGGTGACATGGCTTTGAGAATAGCCTTGAAATCTGACCTCTGAATTGGAAGCAACTTGGCTAGGGCCTTTTTTCTGTCTTCAGGGGTTTCAGCCAGAATCATATCTACAACTTTGGGCAATCTTTCAGCGGCGTTGAACATACGCTCAGTTCGGCAAAGTCCTATACCGACAGCTCCATATCCTCTTGACTTTTCAGCGTCTTCAGGAGTATCGGCGTTAGCCATGACACCAAGGCGCGCTATGTTGTCCGCCCAGCCCAGCAAAATGTTCAGGTGTTCGCTAAATTCTGGTTCAATGGTTGGAATTTCACCCAGATACACATTACCGGTTCCACCATCGATCGTGATGATGTCTCCCTCGTGAATAACCTTGTCGCCTACAATGGCCAGTCTCTGTTCTGTTTGAACTACGATACCCTCAGCTCCGGCCACGCAGGGTTTTCCCATTCCACGCGCCACAACGGCAGCGTGTGAAGTCTTTCCACCTCGACTAGTTAGAATGCCTTGGGAAGCAAAAAAACCATGTATGTCTTCCGGTTTTGTTTCTTCTCTGACCAGGATCACTTTTTCGCCCTGACGTCCTTCTGTTTCGGCCCTGTCGGCGTCGAATATACATCTACCGGAAGCTGCGCCGGGCGAAGCCGGTAAGCCGGTTGCCAGAGGCGTAGCCTCATAGCTCGGGTCCAGCCCCGGATACAGTAATTGTTCCAAGTGTTCAGGGTTGATCCGTAATAAGGCCTCCTCTTTTGATAGTAACCCTTCTTCAACCATATCAACTGATGAACGAACCATAGCCTGGGCGTTCATTTTTCCATTTCGAGTCTGTAAACAGTACAGTATGCCCCTTTCAATCGTGAACTCAAAGTCCTGAACCTCTCGATAATGCTTTTCAAGCCTGTCCCTGAGTTCTTCCAACTGCTTGTAGAGCGAAGGCATCTCCTGCCCCATGGCTTGAATGGGTTTGGGAGTCCTTATTCCAGCAACGACGTCCTCTCCCTGAGCGTTCACCAGATACTCGCCAAACATCACGTTTTCACCATTGGCGGGGTCTCTTGTGAAACCAACACCGGTTCCACTGTCATTACCCATGTTACCAAACACCATGGCCACAATGTTCACCGCTGTTCCATTTGCCATGGCGGTAGTGATGTTAAATTCCCGGCGGTAATCAACAGCCCGTTTGCCGGACCACGAATTAAAAACAGCCTTGATCGCAATGGTTAACTGATCATAAACATCTTCCGGGAACGGCCTGAACGTCTGCTCGTAAACAACATTCAGAAATAGTTCGCTAATTTCCTTGAGATCCTCCGTGGTGAGGTCAACATCTGAAATGGCGCCGGTTTTAACCTTTACAGCTTCCAGGGTTTCATCAAAATACTGATCGGGAATGCCCATGGCGATTTTGCCGAAAAGCTGAATGAATCGTCTATATGCGTCATATCCGAAACGCTCATTGCCGGTTTGAGCTATCAGGCCGTGGAGGGTATTCGAGTTAAGACCCAGGTTGAGGATTGTATCCATCATTCCCGGCATGGACAAAGCTGAACCTGAGCGGACAGACACCAGTAAAGGATTTTCAGAGTCACCAAATATCTTGCCCGATTCTTTCTCGAGTTCTCTCATGTGCCCGATGACTTCTTCCATCATACCGGGAGGTAATTCTCCAACCCCAGAATCCAAATAACTCAAACAGGCTTCAGTAGTAATTACAAAGCCAGGCGGCACCTTGAGCCCTATCTGGGTCATTTCACAAAGACCCGCTCCCTTTCCGCCCAAGAGCTTCTTGTTCTTTCCGTCACCCTCTCGAAATGAGTATACGAATTTTTGGCTCATCTCACTCTCCAGTTCCATTATTGTCGCGCATTGACTTAATTCACCTCCAAAACTGAGGGAAAAAACACCAAAACCCACCCGAGGCCACTGGCCTTACTATTGTTTATTTTTAATACTGATCAATCTTGGCAGAATCGTACTAGTTTATCAAATAATGTTCATTCATATCAAATAAAACCTTAACAACTTTTTGACAATCATCAACATTCAAAAAAATTTCTTTTTTGATTAAGGATTGGGCCTTGATTGTCTACAAGCAACTTTCGATCGATGCAAATCAATCACTTAAGCATTTGAGGCTGTCGCCCATTTTCATAAATGCTTGAGCAATCCTGGCTTGACTGACGGGAAAAGTTCAGCCCTTGTATGTGGCAAAAATAACGCTGCCATAAAATTGTCCATGTATGCGGGATCTTCAGATAACTCCACATTGGTCATTGCGCGTGCAATGTCACGGGATTTTTCCATCAAGCTTCTGTCAATGGCGGCAAGCCTGGCCCCTTTCAACGAAGAATTCCCTATAAAAAGGAATTTTTCCTTAGGAATGTCAGGCAAAAGACCAATATTAACAGAATGATCCAGGTTTATAAAACTTCCGAACGCGCCTGCAATGATGACTTTATCCAAATCATCCACAGATAGGCCTATTTTTTCCAATAGACACAGATAGCCTGAAAACATGGCTCCCTTGGCGCGGAGTATGTTGTCAAGATCAACTTCGCTCAGAGTTATATCCTCGCCCAAACCACTCTCTTTAGACCAGCATATCACATATTCATAGCCACTCTTGCCCTTTCTTATTCGATTGGTGCTCAAATCGTGGGCAAACTTTCCATTTTGATTCAATATCCCGATAAGCAACATTTGCGACACAATATTGATAATTCCTGAGCCGCAAATTCCTATTGCCGGTTTGCCATCGATAGTCTTTAACATTGGCTCCAATGTATCTGGATCGATCAAGATACCTTCTACTGCCCCTGGAGCGGCTCTCATACCGTATTGAAGGCCTCCGCCCTCGAACGCCGGACCAGCAGAGCATGATGCGGTCATCAGCAAGTCCTTGTTTCCTGCTACTATTTCGCCATTGGTCCCTATATCTATAAAAAGAGTCATTTCATCACTTTGCCACATACCGTTGGAAAGCACACCCGCTACTATGTCTCCACCAACATAGGATGCGACTCCAGGAAATACCATTACGTACGACCCCGCGGGCATCTCCAGACCGAGCGAACGCGCTGAAACCGGCTCAACGTTTTGAGCTGCCGGCACATATGGGGTTTGCCGCAGAAACCTCGGATAAAGTCCCAGGAAAAGATGCGTCATAACCGTGTTTCCAGCAGCAACCATATAATTTATGGAATCACGCGGTTGTGAGCTCTTTTCAAGCAACTCTTCAATTATTTCGTTCAATCCCTTGACAACGTGTTGCTGGAGTCTATCCAATCCGTCGCGCTTCAAAGCAAATACAATTCTGCTAATGACATCATCGCCCATGGATATTTGTGGATTGTACCGCGATGCTCGCGCTAGTACCGCTCCTGTTTCCAGATCTACCAATTCCCCCCAAAGGGATGTTGTGCCAATATCGATGGCCACTGCCAGCCGCGGCTTGGTTAGGTGACCAGGAGTGATCTTGATCAGTTTGTATAAATTGTTGTTGAGATGAGGAATTGGGTCAACCCTCAAACATGCTGAAAACTTCCAATTATCTTTTCTGATTTCAGCGGGCAATTCCTTGAGGATTTCCAGGTCAGCGCTAACCGGAAAAATATCATGATCGATTTTCAGAGTTCGAACGATTCTTTCATAGTCACTGGTATTATCTTCCAGCTTTGGAGCATCCGGGCTCATGAAAACCCTTATAGTCATAGGATCAATCTGCGGAACGACGGGTGACTCCATTGGGGTCGCCATGGATATTTTTCTTTCCTGTTCGTCCCTTGGTATAACCTTTCGACCCACTTTGGATTTTGGAACTTCAATCAATAAATCCGAAATCACCCTAGATTGACAGGCAAGCACAAACCCCTCAGCCCTTGCAGCGGGATCTAGCTTCTCCATCGCCAAAGATGTTACTTTACCTTCAACTACTTTCACCTTGCATTGCGCACAGGCGCCCGATCCTCCGCAAGCTGCGGGAATAAAAACTCCGGCCTCCAAAGCAACATCAAGCAACAACTGACCTGCCGGAACTTCTATGGTTATGTCGTCAGGAAGGAATCTTACCCTTCTTTTTTCAGGCATTTTGCCTCCAGACATCGTGAGGGCAACAGCAACCCCCGATCAACTTGTTAATTTTGGCTAAAAAATTTACTATTATCAAAAAGAGGCCAAGTCGTATATACCCTTGCGCGTTAAGCGTCTAATTTTCATCTACAACCATTTGGCCACGCTGTATTTATATCTTAACATAACCTAAGTGGCTTCGAATGAACAATATATGAAATTAAAAATATCGGAAATTTTTAGAAGCATACAAGGTGAGTCATCATTCATGGGGTTACCTTGCGTATTCATAAGGCTATCAGGTTGCAACCTTCGATGCCGGTATTGCGACACAGCCTATGCCTGGTCTGAAGGCTATGACATGCCAGTCTCGGAGATAGTCAGGGAAGTTCTCGAATTCAGGTGCGGGTTGACGCTAATCACCGGAGGAGAACCGCTCATACAGCCAAACTCCACACACCTCGCACAGGCGCTCATCGATCTTGGTCTCAAAACCCTTGTTGAGACTAATGGTTCGATAGACATTTCAAATCTGCCGGAAAAAACAATCAGAATTATTGATGTGAAATGCCCGGGAAGTGGTGAAGTGGATCAGTTTTACTGGGGAAACCTTGGTTTTTTGAAACCTTCAGACGAAGTAAAATTCGTCATCAGCAACAGGCATGACTATGAATGGACGAGAAATTTTGTTCACCAAAACCTTGCAGTTTTCTCGGGCCAGATATTGTTGTCAGCGGCTTTTGGCAAACTCGATCCGAAGGAACTGGTTTCATGGATACTCGAGGATAATTTGAACGTGCGGTTTCAACTTCAGTTGCACAAAGTCATCTGGGAACCAACAAAAAGAAAAGTTTGATCTCCTGTGTTGATTGTGACGATTTGTTTTCTAATATCAGGAGGTGTTTATAAAAAGTAAGAATCTTTTTTCATCCGTTCGATTTACCGCTATCATCATAATTTGCGGTGACAGGGAACAATGTTTAAAAATGTTAAAGTGAATTATTTAATACTGGAGGTAACTGCTTGACCAATTGCGCGTGAATATGCTAATATACTTCATGGGTATAGTAATCACGGCGGAGAGCTGGATTCTTTGAGTTCAGCAGCTAAGTTCAAAAGGAGCTTTTGATGAAAAAAATTTTTCTTTTCTTGATAATGTCGAGCTTGATATGCTCTTCGCCCGGATCAGTTATGGCAGAGGAGGAAATCTATTGGGGAACCCTGCCATCACCAGAATCTGAAATAATTGATTCGGATTTTTCTCACAAATATGAAGGGCAAAAAGACTTTAGCCTCTTTCGAGACAAGAGTATATATGACGTATGGAAACCAGGGCTTTTTGATGACGAAGAGGATTCGGGCGCGGTCAGATCTCAACCAATTCAGGAACCGACTGCAGCGCCTCAGATAATTAACAGGGCTACTCCTGCGGCCCGACCCGAACTCAGCGCGCCGCCGAGAAATGTTGAATCCGCCAGACCTTCGTCTGCCCCTGCGGGTACGGCCCGGGTTTCTCCATCAACTCCCAAACAGGCTGAAACATCTCCAGGAAGCCAGGAAGCCGCCGTTGGGCCGGGCGCCGATCAAACTGAAAAGCCGGGAACCAAGAAAATGAGGTGGGGACAATCTGATAGCTCATCAACGCCATCAGAACCCAAAACAAAATTTGAATGGGGTCAGAATAAGTCTGGCGCCCAGTGATATATGATTAAGGGTTTGGTTTGTATTCCAGATTTGTTTCATTGTAACGTTGCCGGATAACATTTAACTTAGGCCAGCTTTTTCATGATGAACATGGGCTGGCTTTTTCATTTGCTTTCGAGTTAATCGGCAAAATAAGCCATGGTTTAAATTAGAAAGAGTCTGGTTCTAATATTTCAGCATTCATGAACTTCCGGCGTAGATTCATTGAACCGTTTCTGCTCTCTGAGCACCCTCCATGGTTTGACGCGCGTGGCGTAGCCCTGGGTTTGCTTGTAGGTTTCGGATTCCCTTTAGGGCTTCAGTGGATTTCTTTGGGCCTGATCCGTTTGGGAATCAGATTTAACGTCATTCTGGCCCTGGCTTTTACCTGGGTTAACAACCCGTTAACTGTCGCGCCTATGTACTGCGGTTATTATACAATCGGCGCCTCCATAATTGGAGGTTCATCAAGAGTCAGTTCAGAAACTTTCCTCCAGCTTATGTCCCCCATGTTTAATGCAGATGGTTTTTTGGAATCGTTTTATGGGTTGGGTCAAATCGGGTCCGATATTTTGATCAGATGGTCGATCGGAGCTGCGATTACAGGTCTATTTTTTGGCGTTTCAGGCTATATCTTCACATATTTTGTCCAGACCCATCGACAAAAGAAACGATGCCAACCTGATTAGGTCTATCTGGAGCGGATCAGTTATGAAACCTCTTATCTATGCTTACCAACCCCAATTTTTGGACAAAAATCATTTATCACACATTTGGAGCACAAAGGGGAAATGGGCTTGCATACATTTTGCCCCCATGTAACAAGCAGGTCATTGTATTCTATCCAGTATTCTGTTGGGAGCTTGGCCCTCAAAGCCATCTCTGTCTGATCAGGAGTCTTGGTCTGAACGTAGCCCAGCCTGTTACTAATTCTGTGGACATGAGTGTCTACACATACTCCGAGCTTTCCATACCCGAGAGTGACAACGAGGTTAGCTGTTTTTCTTCCTACTCCCTTCAGTTTTAGTAGTTCATCTATCTCGTCCGGAACTTTCCCACCGTAACTGTTGATTATTTCTTCAGACACATGCCGCAAGGTTTTAGCCTTGGTCTTGTAAAAACCCACAGGGTAAATAAGTTCCTGGATTTGCGATTCGGTTAAAGCGAGTAAACCTTGTGGTTCGTCAATTTTAGAAAAAAGTCGCTTCGATGCCGCTCTTGTCGTCTCATCTTTTGTCCTCAATGACAGAATAGTGGTAACAAGCACCTCGTACGGCGACCTGCGTTTGCGGGATATTTCGGTCACTATTGGCAGCCCCAAACCCTCAGACGCTGTTCTGAGCATGGTTACAGTCAGGTCAATATCAATGGAAATGACGACCTCCAGATTTTTTTGAGCACAAATTTGCATTCGCCTGCAGAAGAATTCAGCCCCGGTTTTCGTTCAAAAAGTATCTTGCCCGACATCAACCAACGGCCATTAATCCTGCATTATGTCAGCTCAGTTTTTTGTCCGAAACCCTAAATACGCCAAGTTTACTGATTAAGTTACTTCCAGTTTTATCAGTAATTAAGCCCTACCTTGCTTCTCACATCTTTCAAGGTTGAAGCAGCTATGGCTCGAGCCTTTTCTGCGCCCCGGGCCAAAACCGTTTTGATGTAACCAGGGTCTTGCATCAATCTGGTTTTTGTCTCCCTGCTATCCTTGAAGTAGTCCCAAAGAATGCCTACAAGTTCTTTTTTTAATGTCCCGTAAGCCGCGCCCCCTTCCAGATACAGTCTATTTACCTCTTGTACCCTATCGTTTGGGGCAAAATGGCGGTATATCTGGAATAAATTGCAGTTTTCCGGATCCTTGGGCTCATCTACAGGCGTTGAATCTGTCTTGATACTCATTACTTTCTTTTTCAGCGCCTTTTCATCCAGGAAGATTTCGATAGTGTTGTCGTATGACTTTGACATCTTTTGTCCATCAACTCCTGGAACTGTTGCGACATCATCGTTGATTTCACCCTCAGGCACGACAAAAGTATCGCCGTACATGGAGTTAAATTTGATGGCGATATCTCTGGTGACTTCAATGTGCTGTTTCTGGTCTTTACCTACCGGCACTATGTTGGCCTGATAGAGCAGGATGTCAGCCGCCATAAGAACCGGATAAGCAAACAACCCGTGATTGGGCGAAATCCCCTTGGCGATTTTATCTTTATATGAATGACACCGTTCGAGTAACCCCATTGGTGTGATGCAGGTTAAAATCCAGGTTAATTCCGTAACTTCCGGAACGTCAGATTGAACCCAAAAAAAACATTTCTCAGGATCCAGGCCCAATGCAAGAAAGTCGGAGGCAACGTCAAGAGTGCCCTCGGCAAGCTTTTTCCCATCCGACACACTGGTCATTGCATGATAATTCACAATAAAAACATAAAGTTCTGACCGGTTCATATAAGAAATCATCGGCTTCATCATGGCAAGATAGTTTCCCAAATGAAGAGATCCGCTTGGTTGAATTCCCGACAATATTTTCAAATCTAATCCCCTTTCGACATTAAGCGAACAGCCTCTTGCCTCATAGCTCCTGATAAAGCTGAAGTCAGAGTTTATTCGGATCATTTTTTCTGGTAACTTATGATCATTACTATAAATCATTTTCGTGGTCAACGCGCAGGAAAGCTGCGAAAAAAGAAAGACTACAACCTGATGAGGAAAGTAATGGTGGTTTGAAACCCGTAATTCGGGTGGACAGATACAAATTAAAAAGATATAACCCATTTCCTGTTGGGCATGACGAACGACTAACTGAGAGGTGCATGAAACTTTGAATATAGTTAGAAGGTTATATGATTGGGTGCTGTCATGGGCTCATAGCAGGTATGGTGTGCCGGCCTTGTTTGTCTTATCATTTGCTGAATCGTCTTTCTTTCCGATACCTCCAGATGTTTTGTTAATGGCTTTGGCTATTTCCAGACCCAGAAAATCTTTTTACTACGCCTTGGTATGCACCGTGGCTTCAGTCCTTGGAGGCATGTTCGGGTATTTGATAGGCGTAGAGTTTATAGATGTTGTTGGCTACAGGATAATAGAGTTTTACAATCTCCAACATCAATACGAGGTTGTAGGAAAGCTTTATGAGCAGAATGCGTTTTGGGCTGTTTTTACCGCTGGACTGACCCCGATCCCTTACAAGCTCTTCACAATTGCCGGCGGAGCGTTCAAAATTGATTTTACCGTTTTTGTCTTAGCCTCGATATTTGGAAGGGCTTCAAGATTTTTCATGGTCGGAGCCCTGATTTACTTTTTCGGTCCTCCAATAAGGACATTCATCGATAAGTATTTTAACATCATGGTAGTGGTTTTTACGATACTATTGATAGGCGGTTTCGTGGTGATAAAGTACCTGGTCAAATAATACATATATTGCCTGACAGGAGTGTTAAAAAATGTATCTGCCTGATATTTTCAAAACGTTTCTGGAGAATCATGGAGAAATAGCAGAGGCTTATCAGAAAGCCGGAATGCTTTGTTCAAAGGCTGGACCAATTAGTGAAAAAAATCAGCATCTCATCCAGCTCGGCATAGCTGTGGGTTTGGGATCAAAGGGCGGGGTAAGGTCTCACGCTCGACGGGCAAAAGATTCGGGGGCAACTGACCAGGAGATTATGCAAGCTGTTCTCCTGGCCGCTCCAATTGTAGGGTTTCCAGCCATGATGGCGTCTTACGGTTGGGTCAGGGAATCCCTGACACCCCATAAGGATTAACCCGTGTTTTTTGATATAGTGAAGGGTCGCAATATCACTACGATCTAGCGACCTTTCCAAACCGGCTTTCTTTTTTCCAGGAAACAGGATATCCCCTCCTGGGCATCTTCTGCCATCAAATTTAGCGTTATTACATTCGTTGCGTACTGGTATGCCTTATCCCGGTCCATATCAATCTGATTGTAAAAGGCGTTTTTCCCAATCGATAGAGTTAGGGGGCTAGCTTGACAAATTGACCTGGCCATTTCCATGGCCGCATTTTCAAGCTCGGACTCTTCTACCACTTTGTTTATAAGACCGTGTTGCATGGCCTCCTGAGCGGTGATCAATCTACCTGTCACAAGCATTTCCATGGCCATTTTCCTTCCCACAACCCTTGTCAGGGCAACCATGGGGGTAGTACAGAAGAGGCCTATTTTTACCCCCGGCGTTCCAAATCTGGATGTAGAAGTTCCAACGGCAAGATCACACTGTGCGACTAACTGACATCCACCGGCTGTGGCTATTCCATGTACCTGCGCTATCACTATTTGAGGTATTTCGCTAATAAGTATCATCATCTTTGAACATTGCTCAAAAATGGATTTGTATTCGGATGAATCGCCTCCGACCATTTCCCTGAGATTGTGGCCCGAACAGAAATGCTTGCCGGTAGCCCTTATGACTATTACCTTTGCGGAGCGCTGATTTCGAAAATCCTCGAACGCCCCGGTAAGTTCCGCGATCATGTTTTTGGATAACGCATTGATTGTCGCTGGCGAATTGAGGGTTATGATTCCTATTTCGCCATCAGTATCCACCAAGATGTCCTTGTAATCCACCGCTTCGTCTCCTTATTCTGTTTTTGGTTAAGCAGTACTCGCTTGACAAAACATCACGACTTCTGAAAAGAAAAACGATACAGGTTCCGTGTCTAAAACCCATGCATAAACGGATAAGGCCATAAGACAGGTTAACACATGAAGTTCATTGCTAGAAGATCATTACGAATGTTTTTAAAAAATGGACTGTTAAATTGACCCCCTTCAAGCAAACTGTTATCAGATCCGGTGTAACTCCGGTAACCTTTGTACTGATGATGTTCTTCCTGCATAATTCCTGTAGCTGCGCATGGTCGATAAGCCCTTTTAACAACAGTGTTTCCACCAACCAGTCCATACCCGATCAAGGCTTAAATAGAGCGCGATCAGAACTGGAAAAAAGACAGTATGCTGCAGCGGTAAAAAGCTTGACTGACACCATAAAGTTACGCCCTGACCTCGCGGAAGCCTATTACCTTCGCGCCAGGTCACTGGATATGATGGGGCAGCCAATGCGCGCGCTGAAAGACATAAACAAATATATTGAATTGAAACCACAAGATCCAAAAGGTTATGTGCTCAAGGGAGATATCAACAATTTCAATCTGGACCATAGAGAGGCCCTGGAAAATTACAGCTTGGCCTTGAAACTGGATTCAAGGATGGTTAATGCCAGGGTCGGTCGGGGGTTGGCCTACGCCGCTCTCGAAAAATATGATCTGGCTATAAAAGATTATGAAGAAGTAATCAAAGAGAACAAACATCATCACGAGGCGTTAAGTAACCTCGGTATGGCTCTGGCGCTTTCGGGAAGGACAGAAGAAGCGATTCAAAAACTTTCTGATGCCCTGGCTCTTGAACGAGATCTCGATTGGCGATCCAGACTCAAGAAACTCATTGATGAAATCTCTCAAGCGTTACCTGGTTCATACCAACAGAACAAGTGGCCGTCCGGAAAAGCTCCAAATCAAATACGGGAAAAACCGTGGTAGAAAAGTCAGGCTATTTATCGCCACTTAAGAGCCACTAACCGAAACAGGCTCACACAACAAACTACAGGCGCCAATGTTTCCAAAATACTGGAAGTCATTTCCTACTTCAATTAACTTGCCAAACAGGTCAATAACATTTCCAGCAATCGCTATACCCCTCACAGGATGTTCAATCGTCCCATTGGAAATCCTGAATCCGGACGCTCCAACTGAAAAATCGCCGCTAACAGGATTCGCAGTATGAAGACCCATGACTTCTGTAATCAACAAGCCGTTTGACATGACTTTCATCATTTGATCCAGGGTCAATTTGCCGGGCTCGATGAAAAAATTAGTAATTCCGCTAGTCGGCGGGGACTCAAAACCGGCTCGTCGACTGTTACCCGTAGAAGGTTGTGAGAACTTGGCTCCATAATACCGATCATAAAGCCACGACCTGACTTCTCCACCTTCTACAACAACCGTTTTCTGGGCAGGCGCCCCCTCTCCATCGAATCCAAAAGCAAGCTCGCCTCTCTCATCCATACCGTCATCAATAATTCCAAGCTTTTCCGAAAAAAGTCTGGCTCCCCTGGTTATCAGGGGCGAAGCGGTTTTTTTGAAATGATTTTCCGCCACGAAAGAATTTGAGATAACCCCCAAGAAACCGGCTGCAGTCGTGTTTTCTAATATTACCGGCATCCTGTCTGATTTGATGGGGACGCCTCCGAGAGCTCCTATGGCGCGTCTTGCCGCCTTTCTGGCTATCTGGCGAGGATCAATCCCAAGAGGGTCCCTATTCTGATCATACCAATATGAAGTTTCCTGCTCCCCGGATTCCTCTGCCATTAACTCCACCCATGCAGAACAAATTCCGGATTGACCCGAAATGTCAAGTCCGAAAGAATTTGCCATACGGACATGTGTGATGGAATCCACATAACCGCTCGTCCTGGCGATCGAAATTCTTTTATCAAAAGCATAGGCTTCATTTTCAATGATCCTTGCGATCTCAATCTTGTCTCTTTCCGGCATAACAAGCAGGTGATCTTTCAGGAGGCCCGGCTTGAGTTCATAGTCGCTATAAGGTTTTGTGAAGCTTGCCGAATCGTCACGAGGCATCACAGTGGCTATATCTAGCGCATCAATTATTGTCTTTTCTATATTTTGAATTTCAGAAGAGGACGAAAAGGAAAAACCCGGTCGATAGTCCTTTATGACTCTAACAGCCATTCCCTTCAAATTGGATCTCTGGAGGGAATCAACTACGGAGCCTTTTACCTCAACCCTGAAACTTTGAGACGTGGTCAAGAAAATCTCCCAAGAATCTACTCGTTGTTTTGATATAAATGTCTTTGCATAATCCATGATGTCAGGCATTGTCGATTCCTCTCTCAAGTCCGGGTATCAAATTTTGGTTGTTCGCCATTACTATTAATTCATATCTCCAGGATCATCAACAGGATTGAAAACCCCTGTATTGAAAAATTTGTTCAGGGACAATCTTGACAGAAAAAGGATTCTCCTTTAATATCGATACAGAGGCAAAAATGGTCAGCCAGTGCGAATCATCCTATTATTTTTATTTTAGCAACAGGATAGAGGCGCGTCTTCGCTGACTGTAACTATATCATATTATTACAAAAAGCGGAGCGCAAACTCCGCTTTTTTTGTTTTATGAAATGAGGTTCCCGGTTTTGCCTGGAACCATTTGAGGATTCAACATGAATGAACCAGCCATAGACATTCTTGAACCAGCCCGAAAAAGATTGGGATTATCCGAAAAACTAAGTCTGATAAACTTGATTAGCGATGGCTTGCGTCATGATTCAGACAGTTCGCCTGTTTTTTCGGACCTTTTTCGTGAACTGGAAACTCTGGTCCATATCACAGTTTCCGGGGCCAAGGTTGATCGCCTCGAGGCTGATTACTCCAGAAAAGGTTTCAAGCACCTGGAGATCAATGCTGAGACTGGGGAGAATCTTGCACGATTAAATATGCTGTATCTAAAAAAACCCTTGCCCTGCTACTACCTGGTTTATGTTGAAGTCGCGTCACCATTCCGCAAGAAAGGATTGGGAAATCTTATCCTCAAGGAATTTAGGGACTTTCTTCTGGAAAAATCTGCCGTCGGGGTTTTGGACAACATAATTCCGAAAGATGACCCAACTTTTGATATTTACCTCAAACTTGACTGGAAACCTTTGTGCGACATAACTGGTTATTTTGAAAATGGCCATTCAGAAACTTACATGGTCTATTTACCACCGGCGTTTGCTGGAAAAGATGTTAAGGATTCGCTCGTCAAACTGGTACATCATCTTGTGAGAAAACGGCCTGCGATTGATATGCGTGACAACGAACTCATGGTGCAGCGCACTATCGAGGAATTCAAGGATCTTTATTCAGCTCTTCTGATGTATTTCGAAGATCAGATAATTGAAGGAAACACCGATTCAGTTATGCGTTTCATGTTCACCAGGTTTGTCACAAAATTACTCGGGTTTCGCAGGAGAATTTCCAAATTGCTCGGTTACACCGGTGGTGAGTCCATGGAACAGATCCCGCTCCATCCGGAGATTCGCAACATCATGGCTCAATCTTACGCTCCGAGGGAATTCAGAAGTAAACTGACTTTCATCACTGGAGACAAGGAACTCTGGTTGATTTTACCTGAAGCCCTGAAAAATCATCCGGCAAGGTTCATTGAAGCTCTAAACAATTATCAGAGACCGTCATTGGCTTCCTGGTTGGTTGCAAATGGAAAGTCCTCGGCTTCAGATTTGACTCTTGGCGATCTGATAGATTTGGGGTTTGATCCCACCCGTCTCAAGGAATTGTCGCTCGACGGACAGGAATACATATTTGAACGCATACAGGGGCAAATGGTCGAGAACACCGACCTTAAAATGGAACTTCTGGAACTGGCCGAACGAAAAATGAGTTCTCTTAAAATAAAAAATACGAATGTGAGGATAAACAAACCGCTATTGGTGATCAAAGATAGAGGCAATGGGTACATCCTGCGGAAAAAGGTCGAAGGCATTCATTGGGAAGAAGCTGTCGAGCAATTACAAACATCTCCAGAATTGAAGGAACTCAATTCGGGCATGCGCCTTGACCGAATGATCAAGAAACTGACCACCAAGACCTTTGAAAAAATCCAGAGCATGGTTGGCAAAGACATAGGGCAGGTCATAGACCCGGCGGGTTTCTTCGTTTCCTGGGATATAGCGGGTAACAGGCCCAGGCTTGTTGTAGACATGGGTGGAGTCTATTTTGAAAATATGTGGATATCGTAACCATCCATAAAAAAAAAGCCCGACCCATTAGTCGGACTTTGGAGGGTATTAAAATTTTCAGGTCGGGCAAATAATCGGGGGAGGTTTGGGGGCTAAAACCGGCTCATTCCTGTTGAATCAACTTCTAAAACATGAACCCGACTTGAACGAAAGCGCCATCGAGTGTAGTGTTAAGCGCATCGTGTTTGATATCTTTCTGAAAGTATGAATATTTGTAGCCACCTTTAACAAAACCGAACCGGCCTGATTTTATCGGTATCATATAGTTGAGCGCTGTCTCCGCATCAAATCCGAAACTGTCGCTCAAAAAAGCTATGTCAGCCTTGCAACTCAGAGCCAAAGTGTTACCACGCCAATTCTTCAAAGCTTTCTCAAACTCCAGACCTACCACCGCAAGGTTTCGTGAATCATCCCATGTCAGCGCGTTCGTGGCCCCGGCAACGCTTCCTACCGTTATCTTGTCCTGAATATACATCCACTCAGCAAACAGATTCGTCCTGCTACTGGGATTATTTATCAAGTTAAACCCTACACCTGCGCGATGTTCAAAACGTTCCCACCTCGAGAATATAGGCGTCTGTGAGGCAAATAACTGTCCCGCAAAAGTGAACTGACTGGTGTTGTTTCCAGAAGCGTCCATTTTTATAGGAGTAAAAGAATACCTTAGCGAAAACTTTGGACGCAACTGATACGCTGCTTCAACAGACCACACGATATTACCGGATTTCCTAAAACCTAGGTTGTCATTGAAATCTGCCGGACTTCCGGTAAAAGCCGCGCCAGCCAGACCGCGTCGAGCTTCTCCATGAACTCTGGCAAATAATACTTTGGGTCCGGCAACGAACTGTCCCTGAGCAGGAACCGGTAAAAGGTTATCCTGCGCCCAATTCATCGGATTAAATCTCGACATACCGTCGAGTCCCCCCATGATTGAAGGCTTGACTTTTGTTGTAATTGGCTCCGCCGGCTTCACTTTCGATATCGCCTTATAACCCGAAGACGCATCCATGGAAGCCGCCATCTGATCATAGCTCATCATGGCAGACTCCGCCAAGGCAAGCGATGCGGACCAAGCTACAATAAACGTCCACACAAACAACAACTTTGCACATTTTCTTAACATAACACCCTCCCTCAGGGTTCTAATGTGTTGCAAGACGGAGATTAAACTGTTTTTATTTTTTGTCAATAAAAAAGTAAATATCAAAGGCATGTTATGCTAAAAAGCTAGAAAATAGTTTAAAAAGAAACATGGCCGATGTCGCTAGACTCCCTTAGAGAGCCGGTTTAAGCAATTATACGCGCCGCGTAGTCGCAGCAACAACTTTAGCATTTCATTCCAACCAACAGTTATTACACGTCATAATTTTTTGGGCTAGATTGTAGGGAACCGTGGAGCGCCGAGCAATCTCTTGGGGAGAAAAGACGGGCAGGGTTTCACGAAGGACGGGTTACGGTATTCAGATACGCTTTTACAACAGATGGCCCCAGTCAGGTTGTGACATGACCAAAGCTACTGTAATAACACCGAAAAGTTAAACATTAACTTACGGGGAATTCGACTGGAAACCGGACTACAAAATTACATCTGTCTGTAATAATTTGCGGGAAGAGATTTGTCCGACTTCGCAAAAATTGGGTACGACCTGTAACCCCATTTCTGCAAACGAAACTTTGCAGCGGTCCACAAGACTCCTAACCCGTAGATGACAGAGCGTTTGAAGTTGATCGAGGAGGCTTCGGGGAAATAACGGGTGGGGCATGAAATTTCTCCAACACTAAAATTGAAGAAGATAGCCTGTGCGATCATTTCATTATCGAAAAGGAAATCGTCTGAATTTTCGTTAAGAGGTAGGGTTTCTAGACATTTTCTTGAAAAGGCTCTGTATCCGGAATGGAATTCAGACAGCTTGGAGCCGATGATAAAATTCTCCGCCAAAGTGAGAAATCTGTTGAAAATATATTTGTATAGCGGCATGCCGCCGGATCTGGCCTTGCCCCCAAGAATTCTCGAGCCCAACACTAGTTCGTATTCTTCGGATACGATCATAGCCGCCATGGCGGGGACCAGTTTGGGTGAATATTGATAGTCGGGATGCAGCATGACTATCACATCCGCTCCATATTTAAGGGCTTCACGATAGCAAGTCTTTTGATTTCTTCCGTAACCGTAATTCCGATCGTGAAGAAACACCTTTATTCCAAGCTGTTTTGCCAATTCCACAGTGGCGTCGGAAGAAAAGTCATCAACCAGCAATATATCATCAACAACCTGGGCATCTAGTTCAGCAATTGTTTTCCTCA
>CAITZA010000048.1 GCA_903896745.1 uncultured Desulfomonile sp.
CATTTTCGGTATAACTTATTGCAATCTGAAGTTCGTTTTCCTCGAATTCGTTCTTGTGCTGTCCCCATTCTATTACAAGAGCGCCTTCTTCCAATACGTCGTAAATATCCAGGTCACGTGTCTGCTCCGGAGATAATCGGTAAAGGTCGGCGTGATCAATGCAAATTCTGCCCTCATATCTGTTGACAAGGCTGAACGACGGACTGACGACGTCATCGTAACCAACCTGCGACGCAGCGGAGACGATTCCCTTTGCTATTTGGGTTTTGCCTGCGCCCATGGGGCCAATCAAGGTTATGCAGTCCCCAATTTCCAGAGCCAGACCGATGGCAGCGCCAAGTTCTAACGTCTGCGTCTCTGAGGAAGACATGTATTTTTGGCTTTGGGTAGCGCCCAATTTCACAACACCAGTCCTAAAAAACCAGGTGGCCAATCATTATGAGACCCCATTGTAGATCAATCTTCCTTTCTACTACATGTAATATGTCATTTCAAACAAATTTGACGCGCCTGGTGTCAATCGCTCAAACAGACGTCAAATCGACAAATCATTGACAACCCGGAATAAAATCAAAATTTGTTGGAACTTATGTCCGAATGGCTTGTTCTAGACTATGAAGCATGAGAACGGGACAGAAGACAAAATAAAAATTTGTTAGATTGCTCAAGTTGGCTTGATAAGTAATGAACATAATGTTAGAAGCTATTTTTTAATACTGAGCGCATCGAATGCGCCTGGTTTTTTTGTTTCTTGCAGATTGATTTTTTGTTATTGTGGTTAGCTTATGTTTTGGCAAGAAGCGGGTAAGCTTCTTGGGGTTTCAATATCATTCGTGGCAGGTGCGACAAAGATCAATAATGGATTTCCTGAAGCCTCTATTAGCGTTTGCTCCCGAACACAGAAAATTAAAAGGCCGTCCATTTGTCACCTTGAGCTATGCTCAGAGTTTAGATGGCTGTATTTCGGCAAGACCCGGAGAACCGTTGGCGCTTAGTGGAAGACGCTCCCTGAAGCTTACTCATCAGTTAAGGGCTTCCCATGACGCTATACTGGTCGGAATAGGCACGGTCTTTTCTGATGACCCAAGGCTCACCGTGCGTCTGGTCAACGGTCTGGATCCGCGACCGGTTGTTGTGGACACAAGACTCAGACTGCCTCTTGACTGTAATCTCCTCAAGGAATCTGCCCGTAAGCCCATTATTGTCACCAACAAGCAAGCTGAGGAGAAGCGCGTTCGTGCGCTGGAACATCTTGGCGCGCAGGTTCTCAGGATTCAGTCCAATGATCGTGGACAGATTGATCTGGCCAACATGCTTGACAAACTGGGCGAGTTGGGGATTAACAGCCTTATGGTAGAAGGCGGGGCGAGAATAATCACAAGTTTCTTAATGGAGAGGCTGACAGATTATATAGTATTGACGATTGCCCCGGTTCTTGTGGGAGGACTTCGAGCTGTGAGTGAACTTGGCGATGTCGATCCGAGCCAGTTCCTGAGGCTTGTCAATCCGGGCCACAGATGGTTGGGCAAGGATCTCATATTGTGGGGAAGTCTGACGGAGAACAGGGCTACGATTTCAGTATTGTCCGAAGTTGCTGGCGCCGCTCGGGGTTAGGCGTTCGAATGGAGCCTTTTTTATGAAGTCTCGTTGCGTGGAATTTGAAGCCCCATACAGCGTGAGAGCCTTAGAAAATGATATGGAATGGCCTCAAGCCGGCAAAGTTCTCATTAAATCGGAGGTGTCCGCAATAAGCGCCGGCACCGAGCTTCTGGTTTACAGGGGGCTATGGCCAAAGAACTGTGTCGTAGATCAAACTATCCAGGCGCTCGCCGACAATTTTAGCTATCCTTTAAAGTATGGTTACTCCACGGTTGGTCACGTAATAGATGTAAGCCCTCATGTTGATTCCTCATGGATTGGAAAAAGGGTTTTTTGCTTCAACCCTCATGAAAGTCATTTTGCAGCCTCTCCGGAAGAATTGATTCCCTTGCCTCACGATATTGATTCCTATGACGCCGCAATGTTGCCCAATATGGAGACAGCGGTAAATTTGGTCATGGACGGTCATCCGGTTATTGGGGAGCGCGTTTGCATTTTTGGTCTAGGCGTGGTTGGTTTGCTTACTACCGCTGTTCTAAACTATGTCGGTCTGGAGCATATTGCTACTTTTGACAGGATAGAGGCGCGCCGCAATGCAGCGATCATGCTTGGCGCCAATTCATCCATTGACCCGACAATCGCTTTTACATGTCAGCCTGATTCGGCCACTCAGGATCATAACCGTTTTTCAGGTTGGGCTGATCTCAGTTTTGAGCTGTCCGGAAATCCGGATGCCCTTAACTCCGCTATCGAGGTCACGGGTTATGCAGGAAGAATCGTTGTCGGTTCATGGTACGGATCAAAGCAGACAGACATCAACCTTGGCGGATATTTTCACAGAAGCAGGATTAAAATCACAAGCAGTCAGGTTAGCTCGATCTCTCCGGAATTTACAGGGAGATGGGACAAGAGAAGACGTCTTGATTTAGCTTTAAGATTCCTGAGAAAAATCAAACCATCAGGATTGATAACCCACCGCTTTGACATAAATCTCGCTGCCGGGGCTTATCAGTTGGTTGATAACAAACCTGACCAGGTTATTCAGGCAATTTTCGAATATAAGGATTAAACATGACAGGTTCTAACGCATCATCAACATACTGTGTGGCTGTTAAACGCGATTTTGTAGCTCGCCATTTTCTTTTTGGGGGTGATTGGGGTAGTGAAAACCAGCTTCATTCACATCATTATCAGGTTGAGGTTTGCCTTGAAGGATCTGAGTTGGATCAGCACGGATATCTGGTAGATATTGTGGATATAGAGAACTGCATCAATGGGCTTGTGGACCACTACCGCGATCGTGACCTCAATGACCTTCCGGAATTCAAGGGCTTGAACCCTAGCATTGAGCGCCTGTCCAGTTTTTTCCTCGAAGCATTCTGGAGACATCTCTCATCCTCAAACGTTCAGGCTATCACAATCAAGCTGTGGGAAAATGAAATTGCCTGGGCGTCGTGCAGAAGAGAAAAAGTTTGAAAATTGGTCTTGTTATTTATGGAAGCCTGGATACTTTGACGGGTGGTTTCCTTTATGACAAGAGACTGGTTTCCCATTTCCGCTCTAAGGGGCACGAAGTCAAAGTCTTCTCTTTGCCATGGAGGAATTATCCTCGCCATCTGTTGGATAATTACAGGGGAAAATTTATCTCCTCGCTGTGTTCTGCAAATCTGAACATACTCATCCAGGATGAATTGAATCATCCTTCCCTGTTCCACTTGAATCGAAAACTGAAATCAAGAATCGACTGCCCCGTGATATCTATCGTTCACCATCTGAGATGCAGTGAAGTGCGATCAAATGTTATGAACAGCCTTTATCGTTATGTGGAGAAATCTTATCTCTCCTCACTGGATGGCATGATTTGCAACAGCGACACAACACGCAAAGTTGTTGAGGCGCTTGATTTGCCAGATAAGCCCGGAATAGTGGCGCATCCGGGGCGGGATTCCATACGCGATAATATCGATAACGATTTTATTTCATCAAGAGCCCAGAATACTGGACCACTACGAATACTGTTTGTTGGGTCAGTTATACCGCGCAAGGAACTACACACCCTGCTTTTGGCATTGTCCAGACTCCGTAGTCAGGACTGGAGACTTGACATAGTTGGAAGTTTCGAAGCTGACAGAAAATATTCCAGGCATGTCCTCCGTTTGATAGATGAAAAAAGACTTCAGGATTCCGTTCGGATACTGGGCCCTTTAAACCACGACGATCTAACCGCGTGTTATGTTGAAAATCATGTGCTTGCGGTTCCCTCATCCTATGAGGGATTTGGTATTGTGTATCTGGAGGCAATGGGTTTTGGTCTACCTTCAATTGCCTCAAACGTTGGCGCCGCTCACGAAATTGTCAGTGATGGGGGCAACGGTTTTCTTGTGACACCGGGTCATATTGAAGCCATTCAACAAGATATTGAAAACCTGAACAGGGACAGGCAGAAATTGACCCGGATGGGAATGTTTGCATTGCAAAAATACACAAGCCACCCCACATGGGAACAAACCGCTCAGAAAGCCCTGGCTTTCGTCGAAGAAATGGTGCGGAAATAATGGCGAACGATTTTGTGTTTAGTTTTCCCCGATACCTCTCATCAAAAAAAACGGTTGATGATCGCTCTCTTAACAGGGGCGTCATTGATACTTTCAGAAGCGAACTCAACTGTGTCAATGGGTGGTTTCCAAGAATACTTGAGGTCGGATCAGGCGTTGGTTCCATGATCGATCGGCTGGTAGACTGGGATGTGATCAGGACAGGACATTACTTTGCTTTGGATTCGATGGACGAGAACGTCATAGAGGCCAGGAAAAGAATCCTCGAATGGGCTTTTACTAGAGGATTTCAAACAGAGCCTAATCGTGACGGTTCGATTTCCGTACGATCGCAAGGCGGAATAGATTTGAGAATAGAATTTGTCCTCGATGATGTTTTCAGATTTATCGATTCTCGTGGAGAAGCTTCGGATCAGTTTGACGTTCTGCTCTCTAATGCGTTCCTCGATCTCATAGACATGAGGACTCAGCTATCATCCATAATTGGTTTGCTGAAACCAGGTGGACTATATTATTTCACTATCAATTTTGATGGGGCAACCGTCTTTGAGCCGGAAACAGACCCTGAGCTGGATGATAGAATAGAGCGCCTGTATCATCGGACAATGGATGAGAGAATAACAAATGGTCTCAAATCAGGAGATAGTAGGGCAGGGCGCCATCTGTTCAACCATCTCGGAGACAATGGTTGTTCCGTGTTGGAGGCTGGTTCGTCAGATTGGGTCGTGGCGCCGTCTAACGGACAATATAGATATGATGAAGCCTATTTCCTCAGATTTATTCTTGAAACAGTCGGGGAAGCTCTAAAAAATGATCCTGATGTTACATCCACTGAATTGGGGAGGTGGGTTCAAACCAGAAGACAGCAAATAGACAGGGGTGAGTTGTTTTATATGGCGCATCAACTGGATTACGTTGGTCGCAAGCTTCACCCCCCGTCCTGACAATCGGCTTCATCTAAAGGTTTTGTAATAGATTAACAATTGTTTAAATCCAGGCGCATAAGCTCTCGGACTGATATAGCCCCGGTAGAAAACCTATTCAATGGTTCAGATTTGACATTGCTACACGGCTTATTGCGCATCGACGCCTAACATTCGAATCTCATTGCGCTGACAATGTCAAGTCGTCCAGCCTGCTGAGATGGGTACCAACCGGCAAACACGCCTATTGATACCGTCAGCGCCAGATCCACCAGAATGCTGGAAGACAGGACCATGCCCGACACGGATACGTCGAGCAATTCTTTTAGACATGCGACAGTCATCATACCGCCTATCACACCTATTACACCTGCGATCACACTGACCATAACCGATTCGAGTATGAACTGATCCCTGATCAGAGCGTCTGTCGCCCCCATGGACTTTCGCAAACCTATCTCTTTTGTTCGCTCCTGAACCGCGGCAAGCATGACATTGGTAAGGCCCATCTTGCCGACAATGAAAACGCCCACCAAAGCGGCATAGCTAAATAGCTGTATGACAAATACAATTAATCGCACACGATCCAGTCTGTTTGAACGATAATTCACCTTGACGCCATGTTCCAGATTCGGGTGGTTGTATTGCAGTATTGCTTCGGTCTGATCGCGAACTGTGCGAACATTGTCCCATGTGTCCACCCGAATCAATAACTGAAGAATCTGCCTCATGTTATTAAGATGATGAGCCGCTAGTGATAGCGGAATGAAAACCGTACGAGAGTTATCCTCCTGCTGCTTGCCCCCGAGGACTCCGACCACCGTGTAATGATAAGAATTTACCACAACGGTTTTTCCAAGTGGATTAGCGCCCTTAAACACCCCCTGATGAATCTCCGCGCCGATTACACAAATCTTGCGCACATTCCTGACATCGTCATCATTGATTAGTCGCCCCATGGCCAATGGTGTAGATTGCGTTCCCCAATACTCTTCGTTCACTCCGGTCACTATGGTTCGTTTACGCTCAATGTCTCCATACAGCAAGGTAGTCTTTTCACCGGTAGACCTTACGGGCGCTACTGTTGTCACCCCCTCAAGTTTTCTAAGGGCTCTGACATCCTTTTCAAAATATTCTCCTGGATGGTAGTTCTTGCGGTCTTCCCACATAGCGGTCAGGACGGTAGCTTCTCCTATCAGTTCAAGGTCGTCGGACACTTTTTTTTCAACCGAGTCTCCCAAGCATCGTATGATAATGAAACCAATTGTGCCGATAGCTATAGCTATCAACACGGATTTATACCTTCTACGGTTTCTGATAACCATCATCCATGATGTCATAAAAAGGTCTTCTGGTTTCATGAAGTTACTCGAAACGCATTGCTACGATGGGATCAAGCTGGCTGGCCGTCCTGGCGGGGATTGCGCCCGATGCCACACCTATCAGCGCCCCCGCGGTGATAGCGAAGAATAAAGCCAGCAAATACATATTGAGCATTATGGGGGTATTAAAGACAAACCTCGACATTATCAAGACAATGGCTGAGCCTATAAATGCTCCTATTAGCGCGCCTGCCATACATACGGTGGTTGATTCAAAGAGGAACTGAGACACTATATCCTCGCCTGTAGCTCCAACAGCCTTGCTAAGCCCGATTTCAGTGGTCCTTTCTCGCACAAGCGCTATCATGACGTTAGCCACTCCGAATCCAGCCAGAAGGATGGTCGCAGCAATTGCAAGATATATGAAGAGCTTGAAAAGCTTCAGTATGTTCTGTATCATTTTTACCAGCTCAGGCTCATACTGAACTGAAATCTTGTAAAGCGGGCGCTTCTCTTTCAATACTCTCGTTACATCATGATACACGTTTTCGACCTGGTCAAGACCGGTTGGCAAGACTGTAATTCGCCTGATATTGTACATTCCGGGCAGACGGCTTCGGGCCACGGAAATCGGCAAAAAAATTGCCTGTTCAAAGTCTTGGGTCTCGGGTCCCTCAACCTTCCCGATTACCGTTAAATCAAGACCCTCTACAGAAATCGGCTTTCCAATCGGTGATTCATCCTTACCAAACAACAACTTCTTAACGTCTTCTCCGATTACACAAACCAGACGCATCTGGCTAACGTCAGAATCTTCAATCGCTCGACCCTCTGTTACGGGAAGATGGGCCGCCAGCCTGAAAAATGAAGGGTCCACTCCCACTATCTTGAGGTCAGGATAATCAACATTTTTATATACAGCCTTGAAATCCAGAAATGATGGCCACCACGAATATACGGACGGTGTCACGACATCTACACCCGGCACCGCCCTGAGCGCTTCAATGTCTGAATCATTGAACTGGCGGGGATCATCCCCAAAATCAACGTCAACAGGCAAATTTATCTTGATCAGTGTCGCGTTTCCCAGCACCGCGAGGTTTGATCCAATTTTCCTCTCAGCTATATCTCCCGTAGTAATTACAACTATCAGCGCTGCGGTGCCCAGAAACGCCGCAATCAAAGGGCTCCTGTAACGCCGCCTCATCCTGTATACACGTTTGAATGACATTAATGATAAATCGGAAAATTTCATGGGAAGTCGGGTTCCAGTGATTCATAATAATTAATAATAGTCCTACAAGTTTATCACAGGGTAGTCAAACTATAAAGTTGACATCCTTTATGATCACTACAACCTTTTGTAATTAAAAATAAAATATGTTCTGAGAGAACAGCTTGCATCTTATAGAGAGCTATTCAGGCGTACCTATGACTTTGCGTCCGAAAAAAAAATCTTGATTTTCTGTAACTGATAAACGATTATTGAATAATATAACTCAAACACATCTTACTCTGACGGGGGGGTTAAGTTGTATGTTTGATGCGAATCA
>CAITZA010000049.1 GCA_903896745.1 uncultured Desulfomonile sp.
CAACAAATCATTGCTACCGGCTATTACCAGAAGGCCATGATAATCCGGCAAAGCGCCTGAAGCATGAGGCAGGTTTACCGCGGAATTTTCTATCCACCTGTCCACAAGATCTGAAGGAAACAACCACTTTCCGGTGATTTTGGTGGCTGGAAGACCTTTATCGGAAACCAGCGTATAAACCATCTTTTCATTCACATCGAGAAGCTGGGCCACGTCCTTTGTTGATAACAGGCGTTTCATATTCTTGTGCCTCCATAGCGCCGCTTGATCCTTTGACGCCAACGCTTATCATATTCGGTTATTTGAAGTCAATTACAAAGACCTTGACTGACATATTTTGAATATGCTATCCCCTAAAACAACTCTAGAGAACCTATACATACAGCATTCGGTCGTATTGATGACATGGTGGATTCTGCGTCAAATTGGATCAGATCATTGATAGATCCTGGCTTGGTATTTTTTCAAAGTCACTTATTCGGTAATGGGAGAAACAAAATGAGAAATAAAATGATAGTCATGTGGGTCGCATTCCTGATTGTGGGCCTGAATACGAATGTATTCTGCGATCAGGTTCTTAGGTTGGCCACGACAACATCAACGGAAAATTCTGGGCTACTCAATTTTATAATTCCTCCTTTTGAGAAGGCAAACAATGTGAAGGTAAACGTGATAGCTGTTGGAACAGGTAAGGCCTTGAAACTGGGAGAAAATGGTGATGTTGATGTAGTGCTTGTGCATTCTAGAGAGGCTGAAGACAAGTTTGTGTCGGAGGGATTCGGTATCAATAGAAAAGACGTTATGTACAATGATTATTTGATCGTGGGTCCCGCAAGCGATCCGGCAAAAATAAAAGGGGAAAAATCGGTTGTAGATGCGTTCAAGAGAATGAACGACTCTAAGGCGGTTTTTGTTTCGAGGTCCGATCAATCCGGAACTCACATGAAGGAGCTCGAGATATGGAAACTTTCCGGGATTGATCCTTCCAAGGCAAATCGTCTCGAAGCGGGGCAGGGAATGGGACAGGTTTTACAAATGGCTTCCGAAAAGAAGGCATACACACTGACCGATCGAGGAACTTATGCGTCCATGAAAGACAAGCTGGACCTAACGCCCGTAGTTGAAGGTGACAAACTTTTGTTCAACCCCTATGGTGTAATATCCGTCAACCCGGCACGTCACAAAAACGTCAACACCGAAATGGCTAACAAGTTTATAGACTTTCTGATTTCACCTGACGGACAGAAACTGATTTCAGATTTTAAGGTTCAGGGACTGACGCTCTTTTTCCCTAGCGCCAGTAAATAATGACTTGTCAGATATGAGGCTCACTTCAAGAAGCGCCTCTTATTTCACGGAGTGGCGCTTCCTAGCTTTTCAGTCAATCATCTCGTAATGTTATTCAGGACCAATAACCTCCAGGAACAGTATTCACTCATTCAAACATGACACATCAACATTTCGGGATCTATGTGTCTTTGAAAAATGATCTTGAACAGACTGCCTTGGTTGGGATGGGATTCAACTTCAATTTTTGCGCCATGTTCGCTTACTATTCTTTCAACGATTGTGAGTCCAATGCCCACTCCAACCGCTCTGGTGCTGAAGAAAGGATTGAAGATAAACTCCTGATCAGGTTCACTAATTCCACAGCCATGATCCTGTATTTCGAGAATTGTGTGATCATCATTTGAAAAAAGCCTTACGTCAATGGAGGCTCCATCAGGGGAAAAATCAATGGCATTGTCAAGCAATTGATTGACAGCAATCGTTATCAACACGGGATCGAAATTTTCGAGACAACTGAGAGCGGTTTTATCAATAAAATTGATCGTCACGTTGCGTGTCACGGCTTTTGCTTCCATCTCTTCGACACACGACGCTATAACATTTGACATTCTGTCCTTTATCGGTTTTATCAGCGGCAGGTTTGTACATCCGTGTATCTGTTCGACTACATCTTCGAGACGCTTTACTCCTTCCATGATGTTTCTGGCGTACAATTTGGTTTCTTCCGAATTTTGCTTGATCTTTATGATGCGATTTGCAAAGCCGCCGATCGTTACAACAGGATTTCTTATTTCGTGTGCCACTCCCATTGCCAGCTTGTTTAGGCTACGTATTTTCTCTGCCGCAATTCTCTGTTTCTCATCATTAAGTTTTTTCTCACGTTGCCTGAGAAGGAAAACTTCCGTGATATCTCGAAACATGGCTACGAACCCTATTAATCTGTTTTGATTTTCATAGGTATCGATCAGGAATGATGTCGTAGCGGCAAGTCTTCTCATTTCACCATTGGGATGGAGATAATCGACTTCCTTGTAATCATGTATGTTTTTTTCCCAAATAGCGTTTATAAGAATCTGGTTAAAATCGTAGTTTTCATCCTGAAGGAAGAAAGTCAGGCCGAGACCTTTCTCTCTTATGTCTTCAGAAGAAAAACCCAATATCTGG
>CAITZA010000050.1 GCA_903896745.1 uncultured Desulfomonile sp.
GCGCAAGAGTCTCAGGATTCTCGAGCAGAAAAGCATAAAAATACCATCGCGCTATTCCGACTCGATATAGTTCCTCGACAGGTCGCCATACGCCCTCGGACATGTTATGGGCGTTCTCGAAAACGAGCGCGAAATTGAATGCAGAGTTTATATGGCATTCCCTCGAAAGAGGGAATCCAGTCCGTGTCATTCCCTCGAAAGAGGGAATCCAGTCCGTGTCATTCCCTCGAAAGAGGGAATCCAGGGTAAGAGTGGTTCCCCGATCAAGTCGGGGATGACAAACCCGGGGCAGGGATGGCAAACCCCAGGCGGGGATGACAAGCCAGGGCCCCGTAGCGTCACACACATCACTCAAGCATTTCTATTCCTCGCCCCAGGCCACTCGGCTCCTCTCAATACGCTTTTTCACATGACCCCACGTCGCTGTTGTAAGAAATGACTCCTTCCAGCGTCTAACCATGCGATCGAACATCTCCGTTGGCATTGAAAAGGTCAGCTCATCCGGTTTAAGGAATTTTCTGTCGGACGGGTCCCAACCCCCAACTACCGCCTTGAGCTTTCCTTGGTCGCGGTATTTCAGAGGCCATGTCACGATGCTTGAGCAACCGGCCCCGAACGGTGACATCACAGCCTCAAAATCATTCGTAACAAAGGTGGCGAGCTGGTTCAGGCCGGAAATCGCCTCCGCCCGCGCAAAGAAAACTACCACCTCGGGACTGTCTTTGCCCGAAAACTGGCTCAACGGTTTCATTACGCAATACTTCCCTGGAGCGGGCTGTGGGTCTATCATATTGAAAAAATTGCGGGTAACCTCAGGGGATTCGAGGTAACGCTCTCCCTCAAGAATGTTCGGAATACCGGAGGACACATAATGGGCTATTGTCTCAAGCTGGGGCTTCAAAAAGCCCAGATAGAACGCCCCTCCCAAACATCCGAAATGATCCATGTCGAAACATGCGGACACCTTCTTCTTGCGGGCCCGCCACAACACCCCTATTACGCATGAGAAATTTTCGTTCAGGGATTTCCAGTCCACATCCCTTTTAGCTTCAGCTTCAACGGATGGCAATATGCCCTGCTTGGGCATGATGGCGTCTTGCGGCGCCTCATCAGCATAATACACCCCGAACGGCTCTTCCTTGATCCCAAGAGCCTCAGTAAATTCGGTAATCTCTGCAGTATTCATGGCGTACTCACTCCGTATGGCCCAAATATCATCCCTAAGATTTGTTATACAATCGAATCTTCAGCGAAAAAACGCGAAGTTTTCGGAAAATACCCTACAGTCCCCAGATGTCTTTTCCTGGCTATATACCCGCATATTCAGAATCCCGGGTAATCCCGTGATGATTCCAGACTTACCAAAACAGACCTGTTCAAAATTAAGTGATGGTCTCTTCAATCCATGACCTCTTCCAGTATGCGCTGAAAGGATTCCTGGTCTGCTATGTTATTCATGACTCCTCATCCGGTTTCGCCGAAACAAACTTCAGCGGTTTGAATAATTGTCGCTCCTGATGATCACTAAAAAGCCCCCGACGATAATGACGATAATTAACTACACATTCGTTTGTCAAGGTTTGGCGTCTTCAGGACGAACTACCGAGAATTCCTCGGCAGTTCCCGACGGGCTGAAGATATTCCCGATCCTGTTCGGGATCGACAACAGTCCTTTTTCTTGAGCCCGACTCTCAAATTCATGGTGGAAAACCGTAACAAGTTGTGACATAAATACGCTAGAAACAATTATGGCAGCAGGTTAGTGATAATGCCCGATACAAAAGTCACCGATTCGTATTACCGGTCATTGACCAGAAATATCGCATTGATAATTATCGGTGTGTCCGTTATTCCGTTGATCCTGATCACACTTACTTTCAGGCACTACTCCATAATATCGTACACAAACAATATAGAAACACATTATAAACTGCTCATACAGAGGCATAAGGAAAAAATAGACGGTTTTCTCAACCAGCAGCTCAATTGCATCTCATTGCTAAAGAACTGGGTCGGTTTCGAACAGCTTGCGAATGACCATGCCCTGAAAGAGAAGCTCGAGCGTCTCCGTCAGATTTCCGGCGTTGCGGTGGTTGATCTGGGAATTGTCGATCAGCAAGGTGTGCAAATCAATTATGCCGGTCCGTATAAACTGAAGAATGCGCACTATGGGCAGACGCTATGGTTCAAGGAAGCAATACAAAAGCCAGACTACGTCAGCGATGTGTTTCGCGGGTTTCGGGACACCCCGCACTTCATTGTCTCCGTCAGAGGCGAGACCGGTGATTCGAAATGGCTCCTGAAAGCTACGGTTGACTTCGACAGATTCAGTTCACTTGTCGAAAATATTGGCATGGGAGAAACCGGATCGGCCTTCATATTAAACAGGCAGGGCGAATTCCAGACAATACCGCGCACAAAATCCGGCATTTCCAGGGAACCGTATATCCGTTTCCTCGCGTCTGACAGGCTCCCTGCCAAAGACGACACGGTAGTCGAGTATTCGGAAGATGCGGGGATAGGCCAGATACACGTAATGTCACGCCTCAAGGGTGGTGACTGGGCGCTCGCCTTTGAACAAAGCGAGCCCGACGCCTACAAGGGACTCTATTCCATCCGAACGGTTACCGTGCTGATTTTTGTCATAGGGGTCACGGTAATTGTCGTCGTCGCTGTTGTCCTGTCCAGAAGGCTTGTGTCACGTATAAGGGAAGTCGATCTGGAAAAAGAGATGATGAATGAAAAGGTTATCGAGGCCGGCAAGCTGGCTTCCGTTGGTGAGCTTGCCGCGGGTATCGCTCACGAGATCAACAACCCGGTCGCTGTCATGGTTCAGGAGGCCGGATGGATCCAGGATATCATCGATGACGCGGAACCAGGTTCAATCCCAATGGTCGAAGAATTCGAAACATCCATGAACAAGATCAGGGCTCAGGGCGCCCGATGCAAACAGATCACCCACAAACTCCTGAGTTTTGCCAGAAAAACCGACCCGGTCGCCAAGATAGTCAACATTAACGACGTTGTTCATGAATCCATCGCCCTTTGCGAACATAGGGTACCTTCCGGCTCCAACATCATTCAGGCCGAGTTTGCAGCAGGCCTGCCACCGGTCCGCCTTTCTCCTTCGGAGGCCCAGCAGATCTTCGTAAATCTCATTAACAACGCTCTGGATGAAATAGAATCCAGAATAGGCACTCTCAAGGTCACCACCAGGCTCGAAGGACGAAACGTTGTAGTTGACTTTGCCGACAACGGCCCCGGAATCCCTGATGACATTCTTCCCAGAATATTCGATCCTTTCTTTACAACAAAACCCGTCGGGAGCGGCACTGGCCTCGGGCTCTCAATCTGTCACGGCATCGTCAGGAAATGGGGCGGCGTCATAACCGTCAATACCGCAAAAGGCATGGGAACCACATTCCACGTCAAGTTCCCGATCGCTAAAAACAAGGACGTCGTTTAGTGACGCTCCAATGAGTTTTTCAGGCGCACATGCAGGACGGTTTCTATCTTTTAGCCAGAAGCTCCCTGTTCATCTCCGCAACTAGTTTATGAAGCTTGTCCTTGATGTCTTGGGGCTTCTTCAGGTCCTTTCTCATACCCGCATGGTTAATGTCGTTCCTGTAATCCAGAACCTCACTGAACATTCCCGGGAGTCTGGATCCCTGAGGAAACAACTCCAGCGGAAGCTCCTGCAAGTCCAGCGTTACTTTAACTTTCGTTTTTCGCTGCTTATCCTTCAACCAGGTGGCGACATCATTCTTAATTGCTACTTCAACACGTTGACGTTCCTCCAGGTTTCCCGGATCAACACTTAATTCCTTGCATACATAGTTGATCATGAACTCACGCAGGATGGTGTATCCCTGCTGAATGAGGTTGTGTTCCAGGCACCATTCGACAGCCTTGAGTCCATCATCTACGTCATCACCACTGAAAACCTCAAGCCGTTCTTCCAGATATTCCAGTAGCGGCACAAGAGCCGGGGCTATCTGTGAACTCTTTCCCA
>CAITZA010000051.1 GCA_903896745.1 uncultured Desulfomonile sp.
ACCTTCAGAGACAGTATAATTCCCTGTCTAGGGATCTTTCCACGAAGGAAACCCAGAAGCTGTCTATCGAACAGCAGCTTGCCAAACTCCGGAAGGAATATGCCTCACATGACACGGGTTATGTAGTTGTCTCCAACGCTCAGGTTCCGATGCAAAGCGTGAAATCCAACAAGAAGATTTATTTTGGAGCAATCCTGGTTTTAGGGACAATGATCGGGTATATCGCAGTGCTTGTGTCGGAATTAACTGATACAACCATAAAATCGGGAGCGGAACTTAGTGGTAAGTTCTCTAAACCGCTGATAGGCGTGATACCGAACATAAGCGAATCCAGCCACATCTTTCCTATAGGGTCCGATTTTGCGTTAATAGAGATGTTCAGGATGATCGGGCTGAATTTGCGCCGTGAAGTTCCCAAGAAAGGCGCGGTGATCATGATAACCAGCGCTGAGCGATGGGAGGGCAAGACATTTTTGGCGGCTAATCTGGGGGCGTGCCTGGGGCGCCAGGATGAACGTGTTCTATTGATGGATGCTGAAATCAGGTCGGTTCAGAGCGAAGTGGATTTAAGATATATGATCTCCGAAAAAGACAAGGTTTTAACCGGCTTGGGAGAATGGCTATCTTTTGAGGTTTTTACTCCTGACGAAATAATCTGGCCAACTGAACTGGCTGGTGTAGAATGTATTCCACGTCTTGAGGCTGCTGTCACTCCGGATCTTTTGGGCTCATCAAGAATGAAGGAGCTTATCGATGCGCTATCGGAGCGCTTCAGTATCATTTTGATAGACGCCCCACCTGTTGCATCTTATGTGGATGCCGAACTCATTGCTCAATGGTGTGACGCGATTATATTCGTTGTCCGTGCCCGTATGTGCTCCTCATCAACTCTTAAACGATCCGTCGAACGCATAAAAGGGGCTGGCGCTCCCATCGCCGGTTTTGTCCTGAATGATGTCGATCAGCTTTACCTCAAGTGGGTTTAAATTATTGCAGGGTAGTTCCTTGAAAGGATGGTTCAATCATGAATATCGTCCAAGTCCCTCGAAGATTTGTCCGGAGCCATTGGGGAGGAACCGAAACCGTAATTCTTGAAACATGCAAGAGGCTTCTGGCAAAAGGTCATAAAACTAAAATAATATGCCCTAACGCTTTGGCGGCTTCGAATGGGGAAACAGTTGAAGGGGTGGAGGTGCTTCGCACACCTTACTTTTACCCCTATTTTGGGTTGTCTTCACGGGCCAAAACCCTGCTGGACCTGAAAGGAGGAAACCTTTTCTCATTTGCCCTCATGAAAGCGCTCAAAAAAGAGCCGGATCTCAACCTCATCCATCTTCACACCAGCAAGCGAACAGGGGGAATTGCGAGATATGTGGCTATGAAACGAGGGATTCCGTACGTTGTTTCATTACACGGAGGACTTTTCGACGTTCCGGTTGAGGAAGCGGCCACATGGACAGAACCGACCAATAATGCTTACGAATGGGGCAAGATTTTAGGGTGGTGGGTTGGGTCCAGGCGTGTTTTTGATGACGCTTCGGCGATAATCTGTGTCGGCGAGGAAGAGCGAGTTCAGACTCAGCGTCAATACCCCGGGAAAAAGGTCATTCTTCTACCCAATGGAGTAGAACCCTCACTATTTTCGTCTGGAGATGGAAAAGCGTTTAGGATCAAGAATAATATTCCGGCTGAAGCTTATGTGATGCTTACTGTAGGACGCATAGACCCCCAAAAGAACCAGCTTTCTCTGGTCAAGATATTCAACGACATCTGTATGATCAATGACAGCGCCCATCTCGTGATCATAGGACCGGTAACAAACCAGGGCTATTACGACAAAATCATGCGTCAGGTAACAAGCCTCGGGCTGGACTCGAGAATTACGGTAATTCCCGGACTCGACGCCAATAGCGCTGATCTTTGCAACGCCTACCATTCGGCTGACTTGTTCATTCTTCCGTCCATTCATGAACCCTTTGGCATAGTAATTCTGGAGGCATGGGCATCGGGACTACCGGTTGTCGCAAGCAGAATCGGAGGAATTCCATCGTTTGTCCTTCATCGGGAGGATGGAATTCTGTTTGAACCAAACAATAGCCCAGATATGCTTGAGGCTATCCGTTTTGTAATGGATAATCCGGAAGAAGCAAAAAAAATATCTATCGAAGGTAAAAAAAAGGCTGTCACACAATTTAGCTGGGATATAATAACGAACAGGCTCATAGAAATATACGAGGAGGCTATTCGTGAGAATCCTTTTCGTAAATGAAAAATGCGGTTATTACGGAGGAGTTGAACAGAATGTAGCCGTAACGGCGCATGGGCTGAGAAATCTTGGATATGAGTGCTTCCTGGCCTATGGAACACGGGTCGATCGAGATTTCACAGGCTACAGCTCGCTTTTTGAAGATGTATTCCATTGCAAAGAAATTTGCGAAAATATAGATTCATCACCGACCCTATCTTTCGATGAAATTGCTAATTCGGTTTGTCCGGAGGTCATTTATCTGCATAAAGTGCCAAAAACTGATTTTTGTGTTAAATATGTTAATAATATTCGGATAGTTAGAATGGTTCATGACCATAATTTGTGCTGCCCCAAGAAACACAAGTATTTGTTTCATAATTCAAGAATCTGTCATTACAAGGCGGGTTGGCGTTGTTATCTTGACATGGCCTTTATTGAAAGAGGTTCCGATTTGGGGCATGGTTTCAAATACGTGAGCATATCTGACAGGATTTTTGAAATGCGGCAAAATTACAGGTGGGACTGCCTGCTTACAGGAAGCGTGTTCATGAGACAGGAACTATTGCAAAATGGCTTCCCCCCCGATAAAATTCATATATTACCGCCATCAGTCCCGATGAAGCCCGTCACCGTTACCCAGCCTTCCACGGAGCCCAACATTTTGTGTGTTTCACAGTTAATAAGGGGTAAAGGCGTCGATCTTTTGCTTCAAGCCGTAAGAAAGTTAAAATGCCGGTTTCATTTAACGATTGTGGGAACCGGCAATGCGGAGTCCGGGCTCAAAGCGTTGTCACATTCTCTTGGACTGGACGACAGTGTTCGTTTTGCCGGTTGGGTGAACAACGATTCGATCGGCGAATTTTATTCCAATGCCAGGGTTGTGGCTGTCCCTTGCCGATGGCCCGAACCTTTTGGTATGATAGGATTGGAAGCAATGCGGCATGCCAGACCGGTAGTGGCGTTTAACGTCGGCGGAATACCGGACTGGCTGGAAAATGATGTTACTGGCTTTTTGGCGCCAGAACAGGACGTGTCGAGCCTGGCAACGGCAATCGATCGTATATTGCAGGATTACGGACTGACTCAGCGGCTTGGGAAAGCGGCTTTGAACAGAGCTCATGAGAAATTTTCTTTTGAAAAATATCTCGAACAGACACGGGAATATCTAAAGCTTAATTAAATGGTAAAGTCATGTCAGAAAACAAATGGATTGATCCTTTTTCCGATAACATAATTCAGAGAATTGACCCCAAGGTTCGTGATTCACTTACTCCGGCCCAATTGTCGGCCATAAAGGATGCCATCCGGGGCCCGAGCAAACCTATTCGCCCAATAGATATTCGTGGAATAATACCGCTGTATTTTGCACGCTACTTTTTTGTGTTACTGATAGGTAGAGACCGTAGAGCCTCCATTGTCATGAATGAAGGGGTGAGGCGTCATAAGGCTTCCTGGCTGAATGGGCTTTATTTCTCATTGTTTATAGCGTGCCCCATAATAGTCATCCTTTTCCTTTTTGTGTATGTCTTAAAATATATATGGGGATTGGACATTATTCCAGACCAACATCTCGGGGACATTCTTCAATAGCGTGTAGCTCCAAGCATCAAGCATATCCTTGAAAGATCAGGACGTCATCAACAACTGATTAACGTCCTGATCCAGGAATAAAGGCTTAACCTGATCAGCTTACCGGCTTTTTGCAAGGATCACAGAGTCTAGTGGCGCCAAAATCAAATCCCGGGGAGAAATTTGATCCAGAAATGTTTCCAGAGGTTGAGGACTCGCTATTTCTTCGAACCTCTCGATTAATTCGTCGTATCTGACTCCCAAAGACTTAAGTAACGCAATCTTTTGTTGCAAAGACGCCTTTTCAACGAAAGTAAGATGAAACAATACTATGGCTGCGCATCCACCAGCCTTTTGTTCCAGCAAAGGAATAACAAGCAGATTTTCCAGGCCGTCTCTACCAGAACTCAATACCATTCTGCCAATACGTAGGGCAGTTCTCTTACTTCCGCCAGATCTTCTCGGTTGGTCATATTTTGAGGGTTTGCCCGCACAAATGCCAAATTTCTTCGTCACGTGCATTAAAGGCTGATCCGTTTCAGACAGGCTGGTGATTTTGGATCCCTTATCCATAAGCTCGTAAATCATTCCTCCCGGAATTTGGTCTATGACCGAAGCCAGGGCCCTAAGCGCCGGTCTGTCTATATCCCGAACTGCGCTCGGGGATGCCTGAAGCTTCTCCAGGGCGTTAAGAAAAATGGGAGGCAACGATTCCAGTGGTCGTGATATGCCAACTGTCACAGTTTTAGCCTGGTGTCTTATGGAGTCAATAGGACGGGTCATTTCTTCAATAGCCTTTGTCAGAACCGATATGCCGCGTTCAAAAATTCCTATCGAAAACTGAGGTCCATAGTTAACTCGAACCAAGTCCAGCATGTATGTTGAGATTAAAGCCACAGCCGAAGCCGGAAGAGCGGCGTTCATCTCGCCGTCCGATATCATCTTGAGTATTATCTGAATGTGATCGATCAACAGCTCTTTGTCGCAAGATTGAGGTTCATCCAGAAATTTTGTAAGAAGTGATCTGCAGTTCCTTAGGGAGTCTGCGCGCGAATCAATGGCTCTGGCAGTATAAAACCCCCATAAATGCCCCGCTGCGGTTGCCGGAACAAAATCGAGCCCAGCTCCCACACGCGGAACCTCAATCATACTTTCCGCATATCCCGTGAACCTCGTCTCGCCCTTGGCGCACAGGACTATTGGCCTACCGCTGTGAGCCTTGAATATGGCGACTTCCTTTGCAGTATCCTGAACAATCTGATCCGGAAGATCGTTTGCTACAACTATGGTCAGCGGTTCTGTGGAAAGGTCAATATGCTTCTTGTCCTCGGTGAAGTCGCAAGGAATGGATTTGTAACAGAGCTCACTAAGTTTGATTCTGATTTCATTTGCGGCAATCTTGTTTGGGCCATTTCCTACCACAGCCCAATTCCTGCTGTTTGGACCGGTTTTTTCGGAAATATCCTTTATTACGGGCGCTCCATTCAGAACTGCTTCAAGTTTGTCCGGCAATGATTCCAGCAATTCTATTTCATGGGAGATCTCATGGTTCTTAAGCGTCTGCAGTTCTTGTGCAAGGACAAGGGCTGTAAGCTTTCCTGCGGCTATTTGACAATAGAATGCTTTGGTGGAAGCCACCGCCATTTCCACATCACGTCCATCGCTGGTATAAAAATAGGAGTTGGACTTGGCCACTAGAGGCGAATTCCTTCTGTTCACTATGGAGTGAATCCACGCCCCCTGCGAACTTGCAACATCAACGGTTCGATTTGTGTCGGTGGTTGTCCCGCTCTGGGATATTGCTATCAGTAGCATATCCGATAAAGATTGTTCCGGAAGAAAACCGGAAAGCTCGGACGCTTTGCACGAATTCACTATTATCTTTGTGCCTTCAATCGCCTTCTGAATAAGATACGCCACGCCTTCCGCGGCTGTTGAGGCGGTTCCCTGTCCAATGACGGTTATCCTCCTGACTGGCTCCTGGGTATGATCCCTGAGCCTGTTCAGCAAAGGCCCGAGTGATCCTGCGCCACTGGTCACAAACTGGATACTGTTATCGATCTTATTGTATTTGTTCTTAATGGTTTTTCTAATGCTTGACGGAGCCTCATGAATTTCCTTTTCAAAATAATAGTCGTAGGCGCCCCGATATATGTCTCGCGAATGAATATAAATTGGCTCAGACGTAATGGACAAGAGTTCTCCATCGGACAAAAACCTTGCTGACAAATTTTCAGGACAATTTTCTGAGCATATTACAACCTCCGATCCGCCCTTCTCCGCTCCAACCAGACTGAAACACCTTCGAGTCAGCGCCGCCAAACCATAAACCTCTGAAGCAAGAATGTATCCTTCCTTAATCTTGCCTACAAACAGACTTTGACCGCTACCTTTTTGGGCCAGAAACAGATGGTTCGGATAAAATGGATGTTGCATCACTACCGCCAAAGACCCCAAACAACTATTCATGAGATCTGCAAATCGATCTTCGGGACGTTCTTCTGGATTAGTGCCGAGCCTGTAGAATACGGGTAATATTTTTGCGTCAGTAGTTATTGTCGGATCAATGCGGAATCCATTGGCCGAAACATACGATTCCACTAGATCGCTGTAATTATCCACATCTCCATTCAAAACAAACAAAGCCAGTTTATCCGATAAAGTTTCCTGGTGTTCTGTTTCGTACAGCCTGCCATCGGTAGGATGACAGTTGGACAAACTGATGATACCGTTCGAGGCCCATCTCGTATGCGCAAGTATGTTTATCTGGTCAATATGAGAGGATATGGACCATAAAACGTTATCTTCCCTGATGGCGCGTCTGATGCCGGCGGTATTGTCACCCAAACGTCCGACCAGGTTGGCCACTTTATAAATAAAAGTTACAATCAAACGATCATCGGGAAGTTCTATGGTATGAGCCGAACTTTTCACGCCGCCTTCAATCTTTTCCAGCAACAGTGAAAGGTTTTTGCCATGAAAAATGTTCGAATCAACATTTTTGTCACAAATTAAAAACTGAATTGATATGCCTGCAGAATCTCTTCCCCTGACCTCCAGCCGGTCTATATTCTCCAGAACCCTTTCTATAGACCAGGCGGCAAACCTTTGGGCCCGCATCGAGTTCTGATCCAGAAATGAACTGTTGAGCATATTCATGGATCTATCCAGGTTACCCAAAACCTCATAACGTATTTGCCATAGACAATCCCTGGCGTCCTGGGATATTTTGTCCATGAGATCCACACAATCTCCACCCAATTTCGGGAGGCCTTCTATAATTCGTTCCAGCGCCTGGGATATCCTCTCAACTTTATTCCTGAAAATTTCACTCTGGATCAACTCGAAATGCAGGTCAAAAGACATCAGGTCTTCAAAACGCCACATCAAGACTTCGATAGGTCTGGCGACTTCATCAAATGATCGTGGGTTAATGCAACAACTTTCAAAATCATTAAGTAATTCATCAACCCATTTTAGGTCGGAACTAATTTTCCATTCAGTATTGCTAACAAATCCAGCTATTCCGCACACAAATTTATCCTTTCGAAGTATCTGTTCGTATCAGGTATTCCGGCGCCTCACATCCAACGCCAATAATTATGACATATTTTGAGAACTTTATTGAACACTTTGTTTTAACTATGGTTTAATAATACTGACTACAACAGAAATCTACAAAATTGTAACTTTGCCCTTTTTAACAAAACCACCGATCGCCTTAGTTTGAAATTTCAAGAATGATGAATCACCGAGATTCAAGTAAAGTTTCAGTAAATGGTTATGCCTTTCGCATGTCTCCAAACGGCGCCAAACCTCAAGAGACATCATGGCCCGGAAACGTTTCATTCAAAAACGTTTCTGTCACATGAGGCAAATCTGTTTCAGCGTTATCCAAAAAACACAGAGAACAAATTCTCCCTCATCATGCATCCCCACTGTTCACTCGATTAATAACTGTGAATTGGCCAAATTCCTAGGACCGTTTCGACACATGGCGATCCAGCACTATCTTTTGCCCGTGACTGATATCAACCAGACCAGCTTTCTTACGCCCCGTTCCATGACGCGCTCCCTTGATGTAACCCCAGGCATCGACAAACCGACGTAACGGCGCCAGAGGTATATCGGCATAGCTTCTGTCGCGAATGTCGGCTATCCAGTCGCGAAACGTCTGTCCAAAGGCGCGCAGAATAATACGGGCTGTTTGGTTGGTTCCTCCATAGATGAAACTATCGGCTTCCCCTTCGATGAAACGACGGCCATAGAGTTGTCTGAGTGTGTAGTTATGACTATGCATGACAAGTGCGTTGGGAACATATTTAATTTTCCAGCCGCGGGCGTGGGCGCGGTATCCCCAGGCGGTATCCTCGGACCCCCATGCTTCTTCATAAAAATGCTGCTCGTTCCAGGCCGTCCGACGCATTGCCGCAAACGGCAACGAAAGCTCTATCCACGACGGGGCCGGCCCAATTACAGGGAAACTGGCGAGGTACTCGCGCCGAACCCATGACCAGGCTTCCGGACGAGCTACCTGGCGAGCAAAAGCGGCCACCACCTCAGGATCATCGAAGGCCTGGACTAGCCTTTCTAGCGCCTGCGGGCAGAGCAGCACACAGTCTGAGTTGAGAAAAACACAGATTGGGGATTTATTCTCTGCAACGCCGCGATTGAGAACCCTGCCCGGAACGTAATCCTGAGGGGCTATCCTGATCAAACGATGCGGATATGCTGAAACAATGTCCAGCGTGCCGTCAGTAGAACCAGAGTCGATGACCAGTAGTTCGAAATCTTGATATTCTTGTGAAAAAAGGGCCGCAAGGGCGAGCCCGATCTCATGCGCGGAATTCTTGCACCGGAGAATGATAGTGCAGGTTGGCGCCGCCTCCATGCGCGGCTCCCTAAACATCTCCTTCACACGACCGCCTGTATTCATCAGTCCGGCTCCGCTTTGTCATGCCCCTCAGGTATTACCGATGAGATATGCCTGCAATCGAGCGTTGACAAATAATTGACGATCCTTTTTGCGCTCTCGAAGCGATCGGCCAGATACATCGTTATGGGATGGATGATGACATTGGAAATTGCGCCGCGTTCCTCATTTTCCTTCAGTTGCTGAATGACCATATCGGCCCACTCACCTACTTCGTAGGATTCAGGACCAAAATCATCGCTCCAGTTATAGCGTTTCTGCCACCAGGCTACCCACTCCCTGGTTCTTTCGGCATGGTAGATATGTTCATGATCCGGAATCACATTGATAGGAAATGACCAAATGCCACGATTGTCCCAGATGGGGCGTTTGGTATCCTTCCTGACACCATCGGAGATTAGCGCAATGCCATTGCTTGCGAGAACTTTTTCCGTGTAGGGACCATGCATATACATGTGGTTACGCCAGACCCTGATAGTCTTTCCGGTTCGCTTTCGGGCAGCGGATATAGTCCGTCTCGTATCAAGATTCTGATACCATCTGGGCCCATTGTAACTTCCAATCAGTTTTTTCCAGACTCGGTGCCAAAGCTCCGGTTTGAAGCAGTTATAGTTATGCCCTCCAACTTCTACCAACGGGTCATTAACTATGGGGTCGAGATCTTCCCATTCTTCCACAAAACA